>NZ_JADQBD010000036.1:0-32349 GCF_017808115.1 Chryseobacterium sp. RR2-3-20
TGTTCATGTATTTAATGACTTGGTAATCAATTAAATATACGATTTTTTAATCAAATGGACAATCTTTTTTTTTTTTAATTCCTAAATGCACAACAGGTTATTAAAATATAAAAAAAAGATTAAATTTGCCGTACGTACATTATGGAAAAGAAATCATCAAAACAGACAGCTCCTACATCAGAATCAGGTAAAATATTATCCAAACCACGTATATTTTTCGGATTAACTTTTATTGTTTTTGCAGGTGTTCTTACCCTATCTTTCATCTCTTATCTTATGAATTGGAAGGCAGACCAAAGCCAGGCAGGAACCATGCTCGACAAAACCATACAATCATCTAATCTTTTCGGAAAACTCGGAGATTGGCTAGGAAATATTTTTATTTTTGAAAGCATAGGAATTGCTTCTTTTATTATCGCATTTCTGTTTGTGGTTTTCGGAACAATGATCTTGAAAAAGAAAATATTCAAGCCGTGGATGACTTTCGGACATTCTCTGTTCTTCATTTGCTGGCTCCCAATTCTTTTTGGAGCCATTACCAAAGGACAAGGAGTTTTAAGCGGTGTTTACGGATATCAAATTATGGATTCTCTTTCTGCCATTATCGGAACAGTAGGTCTTTGGGTAGTTTTGGTCGTAAGTATTGCTCTGTATTTCATTCTTGAATTTAATCTGAGACCAAGCTCTGTTAAAGCTAAATTAAGCGAGTTAAACGATAATACAATCGGAAGAGTAAAATCTATGATGCCTAATTCTGATGAGAATTTCGAAGCAGACCAGGAACTTGAAGAAGAAATTAACGCTAATGAAGCTTTAAATATAAAGGTAACCGACAATTCGGGAAGCATCAATCAGAACAATTCCAAAAAGGAATCTCCTTTTAAAGAATCAAAACCTGAAGCCGATATTGAAACCATTGTCACTCCGAATAAAACATCGTTCGAAGAAGAGGTAAAACCAACAACATCATCAGTTAATCTAAGCCTTGAAACTCCAAAAAATATTCCTGCAGTAACTCCAGAAGACGCTTTCGATGTTAAAAATACTTTTTCTTCGCCTGCAAATGAAGATATAAAGTTTAATGTAGAAGTTGCCCCCGTTGTTGATATTATTGATGATACAGACAGACAATCTCAGGAATTGGTAGAAAAACATGGACTATATGATCACCGATTAGATTTGGCTAAATTTCAGATGCCTACCATAGATTTGCTTAAAGACTATGGCAATGAAGAAATCTCTATCAACAAAGAAGAATTAGAAGAAAACAAAAACAAAATTGTAGGTCTTCTTAAAAATTTTAATGTAGGAATTGCAGAAATTAAAGCTACGATAGGACCAACTGTTACATTATACGAAATTGTTCCAGAGGCAGGAATCAGAGTTGCTTCGATAAAAAAACTTCAGGATGATATTGCTTTAAATCTTTCAGCCTTAGGAATAAGAATTATTGCACCGATGCCGGGAAAAGGAACAATTGGTATTGAAGTTCCTAGAAAAAATCCTACTATGGTTTCCATGAGATCGGTAATCGCTTCTCAGAAATTCCAGAATACAGATATGGATCTTCCTGTAGTATTCGGAAAAACCATTTCTAATGAAGTATTTATGGCAGATTTGTCTAAAATGCCTCACCTTTTAATGGCAGGTGCTACCGGACAGGGAAAATCGGTAGGAATTAATGCAATTCTTACCTCATTACTCTACAAAAAACACCCAAGCGAGCTGAAGTTTGTAATGGTAGATCCTAAAAAGGTAGAACTTTCTTTATATTCTAAAATTGAAAGACATTATTTAGCAAAACTTCCGGATGCTGAAGAAGCTATCATTACAGATACCAACAAAGTTATCAACACGCTGAATTCTCTGTGTGTTGAAATGGATCAGCGATATGATCTTCTTAAAAATGCTTTCTGTAAAAATTTAAAAGAGTACAACAAGAAATTCAGCGAAAGAAAATTAAATCCAGAAAATGGACACCGTTATTTACCTTACATTGTTTTGGTAGTAGACGAATTTGCAGATTTAATTATGACTGCCGGTAAAGAAGTAGAACTTCCCATTGCAAGATTGGCACAGTTGGCAAGAGCCGTTGGGATACATTTAATTGTTGCAACACAAAGACCGTCGGTGAACGTAATTACGGGTATGATTAAAGCCAATTTCCCGGCAAGAGCTGCATTCAGAGTTATTTCTAGTGTAGATTCGAGAACCATTTTAGATTCTCCCGGAGCAGATCAGCTGATTGGTAAAGGAGATATGCTTTACTTTAACGGAAATGAAATTTTAAGACTTCAATGTGCATTTGTAGATACTCCAGAAGTTGAAAGATTGGCAGAATTTATTGGTGAACAGAAAGGATATGCTTCTGCATTTTTACTTCCCGAATATGTTTCTGAAGACACAACAAGTACAGTGGGAGCTTTCGATCCGAACGAAAAAGATGCCCTTTTTGAAGATGCTGCAAGAATTATTGTTTCTACACAGCAGGGTTCTACTTCTATGCTCCAAAGACAGCTGAAGTTAGGCTATAACAGAGCGGGAAGAATTATGGATCAGCTTGAAGCAAGCGGTATTGTAGGAGGTTTTAACGGAGCCAAAGCCAGAGAAGTTCTCATTAGTGATCTTCATTCTTTGGAACAGTTTTTGGAAGATTTGCGAGGCTAAAATTTAACCAATAGTGTTTTGACAAGTCTAAAGGATAGAAAAATTAGATATAAAATGAAAAAAGTAATTTCAAAAATAGTTTTAGGAACTTTTGTAGTAGGAAGTATAGGATTTGTGCAGGCTCAAAAAATTGATGCAAAAGCAAAAAAAATACTGGATGATATTACCGCAAATTATAATTCTAAGAAAAATTCATATTTTAAATTTGCTTTTGGAAGCGGAGTAAACGGAACAGTTTCTAAAACCGAGCCCGGAATTTACTATTCTGCAGGCAATAAGTATAAACTTAAAATAATGGAAACCGAGCAAATCTTCGATGGTAATAAAATTTACAACATCAATACTGAAGATAAGGAGGTTACCGTTGCAAAACCTAATGAAAGCAGTGCAATGTTCTCCCCTATTAATTATCTTACTTCTTACAGAAAAGATTATAATGTTTCGTACAGCGGAAAAAAGAACGTAGATGGTGTAAATGCTGATCTCATTAAATTAACCCCAGTAAAAGCAAACGGACTGAATTACATTTATCTTTATGTAGATTCTGCTAAAAAGCAAATGCTAAAACTTGAACAGTATGGAAACAATAAAGATATCTCCATAATTTCTATTAAAGACTACAAAGAAAACCAGCAGTTAGATCCCAATATGTTTGTTTTTGATAAAAATAAATTCAAAAATTTTCTGGTTACAGAATTATAGTTCTAAATAAATATTAAAATTTAAAGTCACAAAGAAAACTTTGTGGCTTTTTCATTAATTTTGGCGCATGTTAAAAATATTAGACCGATATATCATCAAGACCTTTTTTGGTCCGTTTTTTTTCATATTCAGCGTTCTGTTTTTTATATTTATTGTAAATATTATTTGGATTCAGCTTGGGCAGTTTATGGGAAAAGGTCTTACAACATTTCAGATTGTAAAACTTCTCTTCTACTTAGGCGTAAATGTGGTAAGTATGGTACTTCCGCTCACAATTCTTTTGGCGAGTATTATGTCGTTTGGCGAGTTGGGAGAAAGATATGAACTTGCCGCAATGAAAGCTGCAGGAATTTCTCTTACCCGAATTATGGCACCTCTTTTCGGAGTTTCTGTAGGGCTTGCTATTCTGCTTTATGTTTTTTCTAATAATATCATTCCGGATTTTCAGAGAAAAGCAAAAAATATGCTTTTTAATATCGCTCAAGCAAAACCAGCGTTAAACTTCACTCCGGGTCAGTTTATCGATCAGCTTCCGGGATACATGGTAAAATTTGACAAAATTAAAGGTGAAGAAGGCAGAGATTTAGAAGGAATTTTTATCCATAAGAAAGCAGGTAATTTTGACGATCAGCAAACCATTGTTGCCGAAAAAGGAAAATTTGCCAACGCCAAAAACAGAAAATACATGCAGCTTATATTATATAATGGCTATGTAATTGAGGACTCTTATGCCGGAAAATCTGATGCTGTACGCCTTAAACAACCCGATCAGGAAACAAAATTCGACACCCTTATTACCCATTTCGATATTAGCGAATTAATAGATAAAGCAATTGAAAAGGAAAATATTACCGAAGATTATAGATTCCAGACTTTTAGAGAATTATTTACAACGATTGATAATACAAAAAAACTTAATAAAGTAACCAATGAAACAATAGGTAACGAAATGCTGAGCCAACTAAACTCGGTGGTTACTTATATGGATCAGGGTAAAACCAAAGCACCAACAAAACAGCAGTATAAATTAGATACTTTAAAAAAAGACAATAAAATTCAGGCACTTACCAACGCTTACTCCAGACTTGAAAACTTTAAAAATAATCTCGACACAAAAGATAGCGAAATTGATCCCAGCAAGAAATATTTCAGCAAAGTAATATTGTATCAGCAGAGAATGCTTACCTACTCTTTTACCTGTATTATTTTCTTCATGATTGGTTCCAGCTTGGGTTCCATCATCAGAAAAGGAGGAATGGGAGTTCCGGTAATTATCGCCATCATTATATTTATCATATTTTACATCATAAATGTAGGTTTTGAAAATTTAGCATGGGCAGGAAAAATGAATCCTTATCTTGCAGCATGGCTTCCCAATATTATTCTGTTTCCGTTTGGTGTTTTAATGACTTACAAAGCACTTACAGATTCTCAGCTTTTCGATTCTGAAAAATATAAGGCATTGTTTAAACCCATTACTAAATTTTTCGTAAAAGATAAAGAGCATAAAAGATATCAATAACACAAAGCCGGTTCTCAGAATCGGCTTTTTATTTGAAGATTAATGATGTAATAAAATCATAAAAAAATTCAGAAATCTGATGTAGTTTTAAAGATTAAGCACAGATAAAAAATGCCTTTAGTAGTGATAAAAAAGCACTTTTCTTGTTCTATATAAATTACATTGTAATCATTTTATTCACTTCAAACTAAGTTTTATATATTTGTTAAAAAGACAAACTATATATGGATCAACTTTCAGACAGAGTAAAAAGGTTAGGATATTCTCAGACTTTTGTAATGTCTAATAAGGCTAGAGAAATGAAAGCCAGCGGAATAGACGTAATAAGTTTAACATTAGGCGAACCAGATTTCGATGTTCCCGATAATATTAAACAGGCAGCTTTTGATGCAATTAATGAAAATTACAGCCACTACTCTCCTGTTCCCGGTTTTCTTGAACTTCGACAGGCTATTACCGAAAAATTAAAAAGAGATAATAATTTAGATTATAAGCCTACACAAATTTGTGTATCCAATGGAGCAAAACAGGCAATTATTAATGTTTTGGCATCCATCATCAACGATGGAGACGAGGTAATTTTACCAACTCCTTTTTGGGTAAGCTACGATGAAATGGTAAAAATGATGGGCGGAACATCTGTAATGCTTCCAACATCGTACGTAACCGATTTCAAAATTACCGCAGAGCAGCTAGACGAAGCTATAAATGAAAAAACAAAAGCGGTACTATTCAGTTCGCCATGCAATCCTTCAGGTGGATATTATACGTATGATGAACTTAAATCGCTGGCAAAAGTTATTGCTAAATATCCTCAGGTAACAGTTATTTCTGATGAAATATACGAGTACATCAACTACGAAACAAAAACAACATCTATTGCACAGTTTCCGGAAATTTATGAGCAAACTGCGGTCATCAACGGGATGTCTAAAGCTTTTGCCATGACGGGTTGGAGAATTGGATATTCTGCCTGTCCGGAATGGCTTGCAAAAGCATGCGAAAAAATTCAGGGACAAATGACAAGCGGAGCCAATACAGTGGCTCAAAGAGCCTCTATAACAGCTTTAAAAACAGATCCTAAAGAATATCATTATATGATTAATGCTTTTAAAAAGCGTAGAGATTTAATGTATGATTTAATGAAAGAAATCCCTGGTTTCAAGGTTCTTTTACCAAAAGCGGCATTCTATTTCTTTCCGGATATTTCTTTTTACATCGGAAAAAACCTTAACGGAACCGAAATAAAAAATGCAGATGATTTCGCCATGTTTATTTTAGAAAATGCACATGTTGGTTGTGTAGGAGGCGTTTCTTTCGGAAGTCCGGAATGTATAAGATTTTCTTATGCAGCTTCAGAAGAAGATTTGAAAGAAGCAATGAAGCGTATTAAAGAACTCCTTTTGCCTTTCGCATAATTATTATTAAGCTGTCATTTTTTGGCAGCTTTTTTTCAGTTTTTTAAGAACAGTAATGGTTACAAAACTTATATCTGTTTTCATTTTTTTATCTTTGCTTAAAATTAAATATATTTCATGGATACAATTGACAGCCTGAACCAAGTAGCAGAATTCCACACCACTTTTAAAGCCCCAATTTTAGATACTCCACAAATTCCTTCCAAAGAAAGATGCAATCTGAGAGTTGATCTTCTTCAGGAAGAACTAAATGAATTAAAACAGGCAATTGAAGACCATAATATCGTAGAAATTGCAGATGCACTGTGCGATTTGCAGTATGTATTAAGCGGAGCTGTTCTAGAGTTCGGTCTTGGCAATAAATTTGTAGAACTCTTCAACGAAGTTCAGCGTTCTAATATGTCTAAAGCTTGTGATACAGAAGAACAGGCACAGGAAACTGTAGAATTTTATAAAGAAAAAGGTGTAGAATCTTTTTATGAAAAATCTGGAGAAAAATTCAATGTTTACCGAAAATCCGATCATAAGGTTTTGAAAAACAAATATTATTCTCCGGCAGATTTAAAATCAATAATAGAAAACTAAAATGAAAAAAGTTATTACCCGAATTATTGCACTGTCTGTTTTGGCAATTTCTCTACAGGAGTTCAATGCTCAGAAATTAGTAGTTAACCGTGAAGTAGAAACTACCGCAGATGGAAAAATGCTTCTTGGTCATCAGTTAAAAGATCAATTTACCAAAGCGCCTTATGCAGATTGGTATCAGAAAGAGTTTAACGAATATGCTTTGGATCAAAAAGCAGTGAGCGAACTTAAAAAAGATAAATTCAATTCTTATAATCTTATTGTGTTCATGGGAACTTGGTGCGAAGATTCTCACAGAGATTTCCCTAGGCTGATGAAAATTTTGGATGAATTGAAATATCCAGATTCAAGACTCACCATTATTGCTGTAAACAGAAAAAAAGAATCTCCAACGGGAGATGAAGTAAAATATAATATCCAGAAAGTTCCTACCATTATTGTAGAAAAATATGGCAAGGAAATTGGAAGAATCATTGAAATGCCGACTACAGGATACATAGAAAGAGATCTTGTAGAAATCTTAAAAAAAGACGACAGATCGGTTATTAAAGAAATATTTAAAAAAGAAAATTGAGAAATTTAAAAATTTTATTACCGTTTTTTGCAGGAGTTATACTGATGTTGCTCCTGTTTTTTAGTTTTAAATCGTGTTTCAGCTTAAGCGAGAAAAAAGAAAAATCAGATTACTATCTGCTTACCAACCAAATTTCTAAAATGAACAAATTGGTAGTTTTGGAGCAGAATTTTTCCGCAATGCAGAAAACAAAAATGAGTTATGAATTTTTTGGTAAGGAAATGACCAGCAACAGCATCATTACTTATACCAAAACCAATGCTCAAGTTTCTTACGATCTTAATAAAATGAAAATTGAAGTAGATTCAATTAACAAAAAATTGGTTATATCAGAACTTCCCAATGCAGAAATAAGAATCACTCCAAGTGTTGAAATCCAGTCTATGGACGATTCTTTTTTCAATAGAATTTCAGAAAAAGATATTAAAAATGTTACACAGAAAGCCAAGCAGACGGCAATTAACTCTGTAGATCAGAATAAACTTAGAAATGAAGGTCGCACCCAATTAATGGAAAATCTGAATAATATCTTCGTTTTGGCAAAGGCTTTGAATTATAAAATAGAAGACCAAACCGGTAAAATTGGTATTCTAAACCTTTAAAATTCAAACTTATGGATTCCCAAGAAAATAAACCAAAGAAAGAATCTGCAAATTCAGCTGAAACAAAAAAACAAAACGAAGATTTTAGGGATATTCCTGCTTCTTCTCAGAAACAAAATCCGCCAGACGTAGACAAAGAAGATGTTCAGAAATCTTCGAAAGGTAAAACAGGAAAAACAGATAATACTAAGTGAAAGCTTAGTATTTTTTTGTTTATTTTAAAATCTTTTCACTTTTAAAATGAAAACAGAGCATTTTTAAGCGAAATATCTGCTCTGTATTTTTTAAACATATAAAATTTACGTATTTTTGCATCTTAAAATTTTTTAGTTAACAATGATAAAAATTACACTTCCAGACCAAAGCGTCCGAGAATTTGAAGGAGAAGTTACTCCTTTAGATGTGGCAAAATCTATTAGCGAGGGATTGGCTAGAAATACCATTTCCGCAGTTGTAAACGGTACACAAGTAGAAACCACCACACCTATCACCACAGATTCTACGGTACAGCTTCTGACTTGGAATGATGATCTTGGCAAGAAAGCTTTCTGGCATTCTTCTGCCCACCTTTTGGCGCAGGCTATCCTAGAATTTTATCCAAATGCTAAATTAACTATCGGTCCGGCAATCGAAAATGGTTTTTATTACGATGTAGATTTCGGAGACGAGAGTTTATCTGAAAAAGATTTTGAAAAAATTGAAAAGAAAGTTTTAGAAAACGCTAAAAAAGGATCAACTTTTTCATTATATCCTGTTTCTAAAGAAGAAGCATTAAAAACGTATGCCGATAATCCTTATAAAGTAGAATTAATTTCTAATCTGAATGATGGCGAAATTACTTTTGTAACCCATGACAACTTTACAGATCTCTGTCGTGGCGGTCACATTCCGAATACAGGAATTGTAAAAGCTTTTAAGGTTTTAAATGCTGCGGGTGCTTATTGGAGAGGAAATGAAAATAACCCTCAGTTAACAAGAGTTTACGGTATTTCTTTTCCTAAACAAAAAGACCTTACAGAATATCTTGAAAGATTAGAAGAAGCAAAAAGAAGAGATCACAGAAAACTGGGTAAAGAACTTGGTATTTTTGCATTTTCAGAAAAAGTAGGACAAGGATTACCTCTATGGCTTCCTAAAGGTACTGCATTGAGAAAAAAATTGGAAAATTTTCTTTCCGAAGCTCAGAAAAAAGCAGGATATGAGTTTGTAATGACTCCTCATATCGGAGCAAAACAACTTTATGTTACTTCAGGACACTGGGATAAATATGGAGCTGATAGTTTTCAGCCAATAAAAACTCCAAATGAAGGAGAAGAATTTATGCTGAAGCCGATGAACTGTCCACATCACTGCGAAATTTATAAAACCTCACAGTGGAGTTATAAAGATTTGCCTAAAAGATATGCTGAATTCGGCACAGTTTACAGATACGAACAAAGTGGTGAACTTCATGGTTTAACCAGAGTAAGAGGATTTACTCAGGATGATGCCCATTTATTCTGTACTCCGGATCAGTTGATGGATGAGTTTAAAAAAACTATTGATTTGGTTCTTTATGTATTTGGTTCTCTTGGATTTGCTGACTTTACGGCTCAGATTTCTTTAAGAGATCCTGAAAATAAAGAAAAGTACATTGGATCTGATGAAAATTGGGAAAAGGCTGAAAACGCAATTGTAACAGCCGCTACAGAAAAAGGTCTTAATACCGTAACTGAATATGGTGAAGCTGCTTTCTACGGTCCTAAACTAGATTTCATGGTGAAAGATGCTTTGGGAAGAAAGTGGCAGTTAGGAACTATTCAGGTGGATTATAACTTACCTGAAAGATTTGATTTAACATACACAGGAAACGACAATGAAAAACATAGACCGGTGATGATTCACAGAGCACCATTCGGATCTATGGAACGTTTTATTGCCATTTTAATAGAAAATACGGCTGGAGATTTCCCATTATGGCTAGCTCCGGATCAGTTTATTATTCTTCCGATTAGCGAAAAATATGTAGATTATTCTAAAAAAGTTTCACAACTTTTAGAAAATCACGATATTAGCGGATTAATTGACGACAGAAACGAAAAAACTGGTAAAAAGATTCGTGATGCCGAATTAAAGAAGATTCCGTTTATGCTTGTAGTAGGAGAAAATGAGGAAAAGGATGGCACAATTTCTGTTAGAAGACGTGGTGAAGGAGATTTAGGAGTAATGAAAATAGAAGATTTTGTTGCTTATTTTAAAGAAGCTTCAAAAACAGGATTTGAATTTGGAGCATAATTTTTAAATGAAATTTCTCCAATAAAAATAAAAAATGACTGGCTATTTTTTTAGCCAATCTAATGAACAAAGATTAACCAATAAAATTTAATACAATAGCACAAAGATTTAACAACAGAGGCCCACAGAGACGTCCACAACAGGAGGACGCTCACATGATTAACGATAAGATCCGAGTAAGAGAACTTCGTTTGGTGGGAGATAATGTAGAACCAGGTGTATACCCTATCGACAAGGCAAGACAAATTGCTAAAGAGCAGGAACTGGATCTGGTTGTCATTTCAGATAAGGCAGAGCCTTTTATTGCAAGAGTACTAGACTATAAAAAGTTTTTGTACGAGCAGAAGAAAAAACAAAAAGAGCTTAAAGCTAAACAGGTAAAAGTAGTCGTAAAAGAAATTCGTTTCGGACCTCAGACTGATGATCACGATTATGAATTTAAGAAAAAACATGCAGAAAAGTTTTTGGAAGAAGGTTCTAAACTGAAAACGTATGTGTTTTTTAAAGGACGTTCTATCATCTTTAAGGATCAGGGAGAAATTTTACTTTTGAAATTGGCTCAGGAACTGGAGCATGTAGGTAAAGTAGACCAACTTCCTAAGCTTGAAGGCAAAAGAATGATTATGATGATGAGTCCTAAAAAACCGGCTAAATAATTTCTATAATCTATTACCGGAATTAAATTTATTCTTTTATTCTGATGATTTACGATAAACAAAAGAGATTTTCTATGAAAGTCTCTTTTCGTATTATTATTTTTTGTAATTTTGCAGTCGCAATTATTGCGTGAGGGATAGTAACGAAAAGCCCATAGCAAAAAAGGAAATGCCTTGGAGCGAGGACTTGCAGTGAATAGCCCGACCCGAATGAGTGAATGCAGCGTAGCGAAATGAACGAGTGAGGGACACGCCATAATCAATGTAACAATATAATAATGTACCAATGTAACAATTATTGGTAAATTGATAAACTGCTACATTGCTACATTTAAAATAATATTGATAACAAAAACATAAAAAAGCAAACAATGCCAAAATTAAAAACGAAATCAGGTGCTAAGAAACGTTTTGCTCTTACCGGAACTGGTAAAATCAAAAGAAAAAACGCTTACAAAAGCCACATCTTAACTAAAAAAGAAACTAAGCAGAAGAGAAATCTTACTACTACTTCTTATGTAGCTAAAGTGGATGAGAAAAGCGTTCAACGTCAATTAGCAATTAAGTAGTTTTTATAAATCTTTATCCGGTTTATAAGAATTAAAAAAATTCAACATTTTAACCCTGAAACGGTGCACCAAAGAGCAACAGTGTTGCCGCCCTTTTCAAAAAAACAATTTAAATTATGCCAAGATCAGTAAATGCCGTAGCTTCTAGAGCTCGCAGAAAAAAATTAATGAAACAAGCTAAAGGTTTTTTCGGTAGAAGAAAGAACGTTTGGACTGTTGCTAAAAACGCGGTACAAAAAGCAATGCAATATGCTTACCGTGGTAGAAAAGAGAAAAAGAGAAATTTCAGAGCACTTTGGATTATGCGTATTAACGCTGGTGCAAGAGAGCACGGAATGTCTTACTCTCAGTTTATGGGGGCTCTTAAAAAGAACAACATTGAGCTTAACAGAAAAGTTTTAGCAGATTTAGCAATGAATCACCCTGAAGCTTTCAAAGCAGTTGTAGATCAAGTAAAATAATGTAAAATATTTTGTTATCAATATAAATCCCGTGTTTTTTGCTCGGGATTTTTTTATTATTTACATTTGCCCAAAATCTTTTTTAAAAGTGAAAAAAATAACAGGATTTCTGCTTCTTTCGATGGTTTCTTGCAGCTTTAACGCTCAGACATTTATACAGGCTTACCAAAACAGAGCCAACCAGGTTACACAAAGCAATATTACTACTCTACTTCAGGAATTTTCTAATTTGGGAGTAAAAACAACGGGCTCTCCAGAAAATACCGATACTTTGAACTGGTTAAAAACTAAATATCAGTCTTTTGGTTATAATACCAACCAGATTTCGGAAGATACTTTTACGTATGGAAGCATAACATCTAAAAATTTAATTATCACTAAAACAGGAACGGTTTATCCCAATACCTACGTAATTATTTGCGGACATTACGATACTATTGTTGGTCCCGGTGTAAGCGATAACGGAAGTGGAACATCAATAATTTTAGAAGCTGCCCGAATTTTAAAAGATATCCCTACAGAATATTCTGTGAAATTTATTAACTTTTCAGGAGAAGAACAAGGTTTAATAGGTAGCAATCACTATGTAAACAATGTTGTTTTTCAAAATAATATTAGACAGCTTAATCTGAAAGTAGTTTTCAATATAGATCAGGTTGGAGGACAAATTGGCAATCTGAATAACACCATCAACTGCGAAAGCGATCAGGACGGGCAGACAGGAAACAATGCACCTTCTTTGGCAATGACCCAGGAATTGGCAACTTGTACGAGTCTGTATTCGCCTCTGCAAACTGTACTTTCTAATGCTTACTCATCAGATTATATGCCTTTTGAAGGAAAAGGTGATATTATTACCGGTTTCTATGAAACAGTAAGAAGCAATAATGAACATACTGTAAATGATACTTTTGCCAATGTAGATCCCATATATGTTTACAATGTAGGAAAAGCGGCTGTTGGAGCTTTACAACATTTTGCCGTGGCATCTTCTCTTTTATCTACAAATGAAGTTAGCGAAAATAATCTTGAATCTATAAAAGTTTATCCAAATCCTGCCAAAGATATTCTTCATTTGGAGCTACCCGAAAAGATTAAAAAATTCAGTGTAGAGATTAATGATATGACCGGAAAGCTAATTTCTTCTTACGAGAATGAAAAAAATATTAACATTTCAAAATTAGTTAATGGTGTTTATCTTTGTACCGTTAATTCGGAAGAAGGCAAAGCTGTTCGTAAATTTATCGTTAAAAAATAGATTACATTTTATCCAAGATCTTTTTAGGTAAAACTTTGGTAAGCTGAGATTTTAATTCTTTCTCTGCATAAACAACTTTCCAAGTTTTTTTATCTTTAGAAATAGCATAAACAGACATCGGTGCATTAATGGTATATGCACCTTCTTTTGCATTATACTCTATATTATTTTTTCCGTACTTGGAAGAAAGCATTTTGCTGATATTTTTCTTCATATCATCATTCATGGAACTTACATCTGCTCTCATTTTCAAAAAATAACTCACTAAAGAGAAATATTCGCCGTCTACAAGTTCCGGTTTGCCTACGGATACAAATTTCATGTCTTTCACGTCAATTTTCACAAAAGGATTATTGTAAGTCATATTCAGAATTTGCGTCATTTGCTCTTTAGGAAAAACCGTAAAGTATTTTGGATAAATACAGTCGATAGTTTTATCAAGCTGTTTATATTTAATCGTATTGGCAAAAAATACAACCGATTTTCTTATAGGCTGATCTTCAGTACCAGTCGTATTCTGAGC
The DNA here is from genome assembly GCF_017808115.1 of Chryseobacterium sp. RR2-3-20. NCBI lineage: Bacteria > Pseudomonadati > Bacteroidota > Flavobacteriia > Flavobacteriales > Weeksellaceae > Chryseobacterium > Chryseobacterium sp. RR2-3-20. Next base: position 13,812 of record NZ_JADQBD010000036.1, read on the forward strand.
GAAACCCAATGCAAAAAAAATTACTAAGGCGAAACTGAATATTTTATTTTTCATTTTTAAATTTAAGTTTTTCAAATGTACAAAAAAGAGACAAGGAAATTTTAAATCCAATTAAATTAAACAAAAAACCGTCTCAGTGCGAAACGGTTTTAGAATATGATGTGGTTAAAAGTAATTATGGAACTTTTACCAGTTCTACATCGAAAATTAACCATGCATTTGGCGGAATAACTCCTCCTGCCCCTCTTTCTCCGTAACCCATTGCTGGCGGAATCAGTAAAGTAGCTGTTTCTCCTTCTTTCAATAATAAAATTCCTTCATCCCAACCTTTAATTACTCTACCGGTTCCAACAGGAAATTCTAATGGCTCATTTCTTTTGAAAGAAGAATCAAACTCAGTTCCGTTTGTAAGCTTTCCAGCGTAATGTACCTGTACATTATCACCTGCTTTTGGAGTTTTACCTTCAGTTTTTTTAGTAATTTTATAGTAAAGACCAGATGGCGTAACCTGCATTCCGTTTTTAAGTTCGTCTAAAGCTTTTTTAGCATCAGCTTCAGCCTTTTCTGCCATAGCTTTGTTATTTGCGGCAATTTTACTTTTTCCTTCGTTGAAAGTTTTTGCAGCATCGTAGTTTTTGTATTCGTCACCTTTACTAAATACAGACACTTTTTCTAAAACAACATCCGTAGTTGGTTTGTCTTGTGCTCCTTTTTCTACATTCGCAATTGCATCAATCACCTCTTCACCTTTTACCACTTTACCGAAAATGGTATGTCTGCCGTCTAACCATGGCGTAGCAACTTCTGTGATGAAAAACTGAGAACCATTTGTATTTGGTCCTGAATTCGCCATCGAAAGAATACCTTTTCCTGTATGCTTAAGATCATTTTTTTCATCTTCAAACTTATATCCAGGATCTCCCATTCCTGTTCCTTTAGGATCTCCTCCCTGAATCATGAAATCTTTTATCACTCTGTGAAAAATGGTTCCATCATAAAAAGGAGTACCTTTTGCTTTTGCCGTGTTATCTATTTTACCTTCTGCAAGACCAATAAAGTTTGCAACAGTTACCGGAGATTTTTTGTCTTCAAACTTTACAATCATGTTACCTTTGCTGGTCTGAAGGTTAGCATAAAGTCCGTCATTAAGACTTGCGTAAGTTTCTTTGTCTATATTCATTTTTTTATAAATTGGAGTACAGCTTAAAAGCGAAATGCTTGCGGCTGCTAAGATTATATTTTTGCTTAAAAATTTCATTTTAAAGAACTTTTAATTTTATAATTAAAGGAATATCGTTATCAATTTTATTTTCATCACCATAAGTTCCGTATGCCAGAGAAGAAGGAACGAGAAGTGTAATTTCTTCACCATCTTTCATGAATCTTAATGCATTTTCTACTGCCTTTAGTTCATCAAAATGTCCAAATTTAGCATTTTGCCGGGTAATTGGCTTATCGTAAATCTTGGTCTGATCAAAATCGTATAAATCGTAAGAATAGGAAATAAAAGTTTCGTCTTGTCTTTTTTTACGATAATCTAAACCTTCAACGGTTGTCCAGTAATTAAGCTGTGTCGGAAAATATGGTGTTTTCTGACCTTTAATCCAGTCTTTTATCTGTTCTCGTTCAATCAGATTAAGATTTTTTGAGCGGTTTTTTGAAACATCAAGATCCTTCTGATTCAAAACTCCGCCAACAGGAGGATGTACAGGATTATTTCTTTTGCAGCCTACAAGACTCAAAAGCGATATGAATATTATTTTTTTCATAAAACTTTTGCGAAAATACACAATTCGTTATTCAATAACAAAACTTCCACAGTTTATTAATGGTTTAAAGATTTATTTGAAAGCAATATCTTCTGCTTCTTCCATCAACTTAAGATACGTAGAATATCTGGACTGCTGAATTTCACCTGTTTCCAAAGCTTCAATTACCGCACATTTTGGTTCATTAATATGCATACAGTTGTGATATTTGCAGTCTTCACGCTTTTTGAAAATCTCAGGAAAATAATGCTGCACTTCTTCCTTTTCTATATCAATCATCGCAAATTCCCGAACACCGGGTGTATCGATAACGTTTCCGCCAAAATCCCAAAAATGCATTTGTGCAAATGTAGTGGTATGTTTTCCTTTGAGATGTGTATCGGAAATCTCAGAAGTTTTAAGGTTAAGACCAGGCTGTAAAGCATTAACAAGAGTAGATTTTCCACAACCCGAATGCCCAAAAAATACAGAAGTTTTATCTTTTAAAATATCAATAAGCTTATCGAGATTTAATTTGGAATAAGAGGAAATTTCTAAAGTATTATACCCTATTTCATTATATAAAAACTCAATATCTTTTACTAATTCCTGTTCTTCCTCTTCTAAAACGTCCATTTTATTAAATAAAATAAGCGGAGTAATATTGTAGGCTTCGCAACACGCCAAAAACCGGTCTAAAAAACCTAAAGAAGTTTCGGGATATTTTAAAGTAAATATAAAACACGCCAAATCGATGTTGGATGCAATAATATGAGCTTCTTTGGAAAGATTAACCGATTTTCTGATGAGATAATTTCTTCTGGGCTCTATTTTGGTAATCCATGCTATATCATCCTGCTCCAATTGAAATTCTACAAAATCGCCAACCGCAAGAGGATTGGTAAGTCGGGTTTTTATCAGCTTAAATTTTCCGCGGATTCTTGCTTCAAAAATTTTCCCTGATTCTGTTTCCAAAACCTGATACCAGCTTCCCGTAGATTTTATGACTTTTCCTTTCATTTTATGAATACAAATATAGTCAATTCAAGAAAATAACGTGTTTTTATAATGATGCTTATTTTCGGTCTATGATAATATTATTCTGAACGTCGATAGATTCTTCGTGCACCGCTTTAAATATTTTGTCTATAAATTCTTTAGACAAGCCTGTTTCTGCAGCTTTCTGTATGGCATATTCGTTAATGGTTTTCCATCTATCCGGCTGAAAAATAGCAATATCATGTTCTTTTTTAAGTTTCCCAATTTTTTCTGAAATTTTCATTCTTTGCGACATCAATTCAATCACCTGAAAATCTAAATCTGAAATGAGTGTTCTGTATCTTCCTATTTCTTCTTCAAAACCCGACATATCAGAATTTTTCAGCTTCAGATCTGAAATCATTTCTGCTAAAACCTCAGGAGTAATTTGTTGGGCAGCATCGCTCCACGCTTCATCGGGATTGCAGTGGGTTTCTATCATAGTACCTTCGTATCCCATGTTTAGGGCTTCCTGAGTGATACCTTTCAGCCCGGTTCGATTTCCGCAAATGTGAGAAGGATCTACAATTAACGGAATATTGGGAAACTGACTTTTAAAATCTAAAGCAATCTGCCAATTCGGATTATTTCTGTACTTTGTTTTTTGGTAAGTAGAAAAACCTCTGTGTATGGCTCCTAAATTTAAAATATTTTGTCCTAAAAGTCTTTCTAATGCTCCGATCCACAATGCTAAATCAGGATTTACCGGATTTTTTACCAAAACTATTTTTTCTGTCCCTTTTAATGCTTCGGCAATTTCCTGAACTGTGAAAGGGTTTACGGTAGATCTTGCTCCAATCCAAAGAATATCTACATCGGCATTAAGAGCCGCTTCAACATGATGAGCATTGGCAACTTCAGTCGCAGTTTGAAATCCAAATTCCTGCTTAACTTTTTTAAGCCAGTTGAGCCCGATAACGCCCACTCCTTCAAATCCGTTAGGTTTGGTTCTTGGCTTCCAAATTCCTGCACGGAAAATAGAAACCTGCTTGTTACTTTCTTTTATTCTTTTTGCTGTATCGAGCATTTGCTGCTCACTTTCTGCACTGCAAGGTCCTGCAATAATTAAAGGTGCCGGAAAACTTTTTATCCAGTCATTTTTTAGATCTGTTAAATTCATCATAATGTAGTTATACTATTGAAATTATTAAAAGGTATCATTAATGATACTCAAAAATTGTAAATAAAATTTGATGAAAAGATATTTCTATCTTTTTGAAAGAAAAATTGGAATTATTCTAAAAAGAATAATGGAATCTTTCACAATAATATATATCTGTGAAAAATAAGCTTCCACTCAGGAAACGAATGGAATAATGTTCAGACTGAACGGGTTGAAATAAAACTTTGAAAAGCTTCAAAATACTATTTTTATTAATTTTTTATAAATCTAAGAAAAAAATATGAAACTAAGACAAATCAAACCTCATTAAATCATCAAGATCTTTCAATAATGGATTTTTTTCTACAAACTTTTCGAAGATTTTCCTCTTGGTCATGATTTCCGTTTTAAGATTTTCATAATCTTTTTTGAACTGAAATTCAATAGAATGATTATTTACTTTATGCTTGAAATGATTAAAAAATTCAATACTAATTTTATCAAATTCTAGTTTGGCAGAATCTGAAGGAAAAGAGATCTGAACAATATTCTCATCTTTTTTGATGAGTTTAAAGGGTTTAATAGCATTAAAAACTACCGGATCTTTCTGACGAAGTTGCTTCAAAAGGTTATTCCATTCATTTTGAAGATCAGTATCCGTAAAATGATTGGTAGGAAGTTTTTCTGTTGAAATCTGAGGTACACTCTCAACCGATTCTGTTTTTTCTTCCTGATTGATAAATGAATTGATGCTGAAACCCGTAGAAACTCCTGACTTAGACAATGGTTTGGAAACCTTCTTTATTTCCTCTTTTTTGTCATTTTCTACAATACTTTCGGCTTTCTCTTCTTTTTTAGGAACTTCCTGTTTAGGTTTTAGTATTACCTCCTGTTTTTCATCTAAAAACGGGGCTAATATTATAAACTTTTTTTTTTTGAATCTAATCCGTTTGAAAGTGATGATAACTGCATTAATGCAATTTCCACCGTAAGTCTGGGATTTTTGGAGTTTTTATAATTAATATCTGCATGGTTACAAATTTCTATTCCGTCAATAAGATTTTGAGGACTCCAATTTTTAGCCTGTTCAACAAATTTTTGCTTAGTTTGTTCTCCAACTTCAATTAAATCTACTGTTGAAGCATTCTGAGCCATCATTAAATCCCTGAAATGATTTCCTAAACCCGCAATAAAAAGATGAGGATCGAAACCCTTTTTTACAATTTCGTTAAAAGTAGAAAGAACTTCCGGAATTTTACTTTCTTTGGCTAAATCTGCAATGTTAAGATACTGATCGTAGTCTAAAATATTGAGAACTTCCGCAGCTTTCGCAAGGGTAATGTTTTTTTGAGAAAATGTTGAAAGCCTATCAAAAATAGATAAAGCATCTCTTAGCGCACCATCTGCTTTTTGAGCGATAAGATACAGTGCATCATCTTCATACTGAATGCTTTCTTTTTCTGCTATTTTTTTAAGATGATTCTGAATATCAAGAATTGTAATTCTTTTAAAATCATAAATCTGACATCTCGATAAAATCGTTGGAATAATTTTATGCTTTTCGGTAGTTGCCAAAATAAAAATTGCATGAGCAGGAGGTTCTTCCAATGTTTTCAGAAATGCATTGAAAGCTGCAGAAGAAAGCATGTGCACCTCGTCTATAATATAGACTTTGTACTGCCCAACCTGAGGAGCAAAACGTACCTGGTCTATTAATTCTCTTATATCGTCTACGGAATTATTAGAAGCAGCATCCAGCTCATATATATTGTACGCAAAACCGTCCTCGGAAACAGAACCGTCTTTTTCATTGATTTTTCTGGCAAGAATTCTGGCACATGTTGTTTTCCCTACTCCTCTCGGTCCACAGAAAAGTAAAGCCTGAGCAAGTTGATTTTCTTCTATCGCATGCTCTAATGTATCTGTAATATGAGATTGCCCAACGACAGTGTCAAACTGTTGAGGACGATACTTTCTAGCAGATACAATAAAATTTTCCATTGGTCAAAAATAAGAAATATAGTTTTAATCTGAAAGTATAAAAATTTCAAATTTCTATTTTATTACGGTAAAGTTGGGTAAAGTGTTGTGAACAAACTACTTCTTTTCGTATGCAAAATCGATAATATCTTTAATTGCTTTTTTTATTTTTTCTCTGCCTTCTTCACTTTTCATATCAATACCGCAGAAAGTACTCCCGTTATAACCTGTGAAAAGATTGAGATGATAAGCACCGGCAACCAAAATTGCAGATATAGCTCTGTAATCTTCAGATTGATCTCCAAAATAAGGATCAGTAATATTTTTGAAAAGTTCTTCTCCCACAATTTCTCTCTGCTCCAAGAGTTTTTTAAGAACTGGTCTGCTTTCAGACATTTCCCAAATCATGATTTTTTGAAGCTCTTTATTCTTTTTAAGCGTATCGAACTGATTAATAATGGCAACTTTAGACATTTCTTTACCACCATCGGATAAATCTGCATCGTTTTGAAGCTCGAATCTGCTCCAGTAATCCTGAGATTTTACATATTCGTCTATAAGTTTATCGGTACTTCCGAAATACTCATAAATAAGTTTTTTATCAAACCCTGCAACAGCAGCAATTTTGCTTACCATTAAACCAGAATATCCTTTAGTTTTAAGAATCTTCCCCACTGCTGCCAACAGTTTCTGCTTTGTTTTTTCTTTGTCTCTTATAGGACCTTGTACAACTTTTCTAGCCATCGTTTCAATTTGTGTGCAATTTAAAAATTATATTTTCAAAGATTATCAAATTTTCAAAAAAAATGCGTTTAAATTAATGATTATTATCTATAACAGTTATTAATAAATCCCAATTTTGAGAATTTATCTATAATATTAAAATAAATATCAGTTTTAATAAAACGCTTTTTAAATACGAATAATAGATGGATATATATTGATTATCAATTAAAATAATTCACACTACTCAAATTTTATGGCAAATTTATTCAGAAGCGAAAAAATTAAATCTCATGTTTTCTTCATTATATTTTGAATATTCTTATTATAAATTTAACGCAAATTATATTTAAATTAAAATACTGTTTAACTTGAAAAATGTTAATTTCCCAATAAAAAAGAAACAAAAGGAAAGCTGGAAAAGAAAAAAGCTGCTAATATTTGTCAGCAGCTTTTAGTTTGTATTAAATTTTTATAGTGATTTCACTTACTTCGGCTTCATAATTATCTAAAAGACGTATGGTATTCTCCCTAGTTCCGGAAAAATAAGAAGTCCTTTGGAAAAGATTTTTGTAAAAATTAATTCCTTCCAGAATATTGGCTTTAAAAGCATTCCATTTTTTAATCTGAGAAGCAGTTGGCTGATGCAAAGAAGAAACTTCTTTCTGTAAATGACTGATGTACATTTTCAGTTCATTAATAAACATATTCGGTCTGTTTTGAGTAGAAAGCAAATTTTTGCTTCCGTAAATATGCTCAATCATCTCAGGAAGCGTAGCTTCTTTATCGAAATAGGCTAAATTGGGACCCGGACAAATCACAACACCCTGTTTTTCTCCTTTTATCTCAATATCATTATCCATATATGCAGAATTAACGAGTCCTACACAAAGACACGCTTTTTCTGTAATCTCATTTTTCTTTTTTTCGAATTCCTTTTCGCAGAGTGTTTCTTTTTGAGATTCAAGCTCCTCGATTTTGATTTGCTGATATTTTTTTGATGCCGTACAAGTTCCTTCCAGAGAATATTCTTTGCTCAGAGCCAGTAATTTCTTGGGACAAGAACTTCCCAATCTGTTTCGTTGTTCTTTTTGTCTTCTTAAAATTTCGTTGGATGTTCCTTTTACGGTATTGAAAGGTACGCCAAGAGGAGAAATATTACTCAGGAAATAATCATTTTCTTTAGAATCTGCCAAAAGTTTTCGAGTTTCTTTATCCACACAGGTGGCTTCAGGAACCAAAAGAAAAGGAGAACCCCAACCTACACTGCTGATTTCGAAATTATCGAGTAAAAAGTCGTGTTCTTCAGCAGTTCCTACTCCACCCTGAACCGTAATATTCAGATCAAGCGGCTGCAAAGGGATAAGTCTATTTTTCTGTTCAAGTGCTTTTATCATTAGACTGTGAGCAGAAGAAATCAGTTCCTCTTTTTTTGCCTTAAACTCTTCCAAAATAGGACCAAGCAATAAACCTTCGGTTGCAAATGCATGACCGCCACAGTTTAAACCAGACTCTATTCTGTATTCTGAAACCCAAAGACCTTTCTTTGCCAGAAAATTCCCCTGAACCATCGCCGAGCGGAAATCGCTTACTTTAAGAATTATTTTCTTTTTAATAGAATTTTGGGCATCAGGATAAAAATCTTCAAACTCTTCAATATAACTGTATAATCGAGGATTCATGCCTGCTGAAAGCACCAGTGACGAAGATAATTTGCTGTTGGCAAAACCTCTTAGAGAAGAATGTGCATCATTGAAAATTACCGGAAGCTGCTGTTGATTTTTATAATTATCTTTATCAACTTTAGTCATAATATTAACATCAATACTTCCGGGAGAAAAATTACTTTCCAAAAAACTTTTTATTTTAGAACTTATGAAATCTCCCTGATTAAGAATTTCCGTCAACCCTTTTTTCATATCCGAATATTGAGGAATAATCGACAGGAAATTTTGTAAAGACTCCTTACTTTTAGAAATCTCTTCTTTAAAAGAATCAAACTTTTTGGTTACAACATCATCCATCATATCAAGATAATCTGTAATTCTCTTCGCGCGGTAATCTTCCGTTTTTTTGGATATTTCCTGATAATTTAAATTGAATTTTGAGTTATAGAAATTTTTCATCTTCTCGATGATATCATCATCAATAATAGATACAACTGAAGAAATTCCGTATTGAGCTACCCGAATTGGGCTGTCTATCGTATAAGCCAATCCCATTACCGGGATATGAAATGTATGTAAAGGTTTGTTGATCATTTTTATATATAAAATTTGCATCATAATTCTATGAAGCTGATTGATCTGAAACCTAAAACCGTTTACAAAGCTACAACGATTAAATAAATTATGCAATAAATAATTTCAAGAACAAATTAAGTTTATAAATACACTTTTATTTGATTATTTTGATATATTTGTAAACAATTAATAGAATTATGAATTACAAATTGACGAAAGATGTTATTCATCTGCTTGAAAAGTTTGATTCTGAAAATAAAAACAATCTTTACACCGCAGATATTGAAGGTTTTAAAAGTTGGATTTCCGATAACCATTCAGCCACCACAAGTGATAACACTATTTATTGGGACGGAAAAGAAAACGGAAGAAGTGCAGAAAGTGCGATAAGCACTTTATTGGTACATCTCAACAGATACGCAAAAACGTACTCCAAATCTGCTATTTTCGATTCTGAATTTTCTACACAGGAAGAATTCATTTATCTCATAAATCTAAAATCTTTCGGAGAAATGTCTAAAACAGAACTTATCAAAAGAAATGTTCAGGAAAAACCAGTCGGAATTCTCACCATCAACAGACTGATTAATCAAAAATGGGTAGAACAGAAAGATTCTGATATTGATAAAAGAACTAAAATAATCAGCATAACCCAAAAAGGTCTGGATGTTCTCGAAAAACAAATGAACAACATCCGCAAAGCAACCAGAATTGTAAGCGGAAATCTCACCAACTCAGAAAAAAATGAACTAATTAGGTTGCTTAATAAACTCGATCATTTTCATTCTGAAATTTTTGGCAGAAATATTGACACTAAAAACTTAATAGAAACTGTTTATTCTGAGTATTCATTCAATAATAATTAATTATGTCTAAAAAAATAGCAATTATCGGCTCAGGATTTTCAGGACTTTCTGCTGCAGCATACTCGGCAAAAAACGGTCATGAAGTTCATATTTTTGAAAAAAACGACAGCATTGGAGGACGTGCAAGACAGTTTTCTACAGATAACGGCTATGTATTCGATATGGGACCAAGCTGGTATTGGATGCCCGATATTATTGAAGATTTTTTTAATGACTTCGACAGAAAAAGTTCAGATTACTATGAACTTATTTCTTTAGATCCTCAGTTTGAAATGGTTTTTGAAGATGGAAATATGTCACTTCCACAATCTTATCCGGAAATGAGAAATCTTTTTGAAGAAACAGAATCGGGAGCTGGAAAAAAGCTGGATGATTTCATGAAAGATGCTCAATATAAATATGAAGTGGGGATGAAAGATTTTGTGATTAAACCCTGCCATTCTTGGCTGGAATTTGTATCACCAAAGATTGCCAAAAGTGCTCTAAAATTAGATTTACTTTCTAATTTTCATCGTTTTGTAAGAAAGTATTTCGCTCATCCGAAATTAATAATGCTAATGGAATTTCCGGTAATTTTTCTCGGTGCCGCTCCAAAAGATATCCCCGCACTCTACAGCTTAATGAACTACGGCGGTTACAAACTTGGTACTTGGTATCCTATGGGCGGATTTTACAAAGTGATTGAAGCAATGAAAGAAATTTGCCTTGAAAATGGCGTAAAAATTCATCTTAATGCAGCCGTAGAAAAAATTAATGTAAGTAATTCTAAGGTATGTTCTATTACTGTAAATGATGAAGAAATTGTTTTCGATACCGTTATCGCTTCTTCCGATTACCATCATACAGAACAGAAATTAATTCCGGAAAAATATAGAAATTATAATGAGGAATATTGGAAAAATAAAACTTTTGCTCCATCATGTCTTATTTTTTATTTAGGATTTAAAGAAAAAATCTCCAACTTAAAACATCACACTCTATTTTTTGAGCATGATCTTGATCTTCATACTGCAGAAATTTATACCGACAAGAAATGGCCTACAAAACCTCTTTTTTATGCATGTTGTCCATCTAAAACAGATAAAAATGTGGCCCCAGAAAACTGCGAAAATATATTTCTCCTCATGCCTATTGCTACAGGAATTACCGACAGCGAAGAAATGAGGGAAAAATATTTTGAAGAAATGATTTCAAGACTTGAAAAACACACCAAAACCACCAATATTTCTGAAAAGATAGAATATAAAAGAAGCTACTGCATTCAAAACTTTAAAGAAGATTATCATGCTTATGAAGGTAATGCCTATGGTTTGGCGAATACATTAAACCAGACAGCAGTTTTAAAGCCATCTTTAAGAAATAAAAAAATTAAAAACCTTTTTTATACAGGGCAGTTAACCGTTCCGGGACCGGGTGTGCCGCCCTCTATAATTTCAGGGAAAATTGCAGCAACAGAAGCCTCCAAATAAACAAAATATTATGAAAAAACTTTTCGATGAACTTTCTTATAAGATTAGTAAACAAACCACCAGGCAATACAGCACGAGTTTTTCTCTTGGTATTTTGGCACTTTCTCCCAACATTCGTAATTCTGTATATGCAATATACGGCTACGTAAGACTTGCCGATGAAATTGTTGACAGTTTTCACGGTTACGACCGCTCTACCCTTTTAAAAAGATTTCGTGAACAGACCGATCAGGCTTTAACGGAAAAAATTTCGCTTAATCCTATTTTACAATGCTTCCAGCAAACCGTACATAGGTATAATATTGATGTACAACTCATCAATCAGTTTCTTAAAAGCATGGAAATGGATCTCCAAAAGATCGATTATGATTCTGAACTTTATAAAGAATATATTTTGGGTTCTGCTGAAGTGGTAGGACTCATGTGTCTGCACATTTTTGTAAACGGCGACAAAGAACTTTTCTCAACATTGAAACCATTCGCCATGAAGCTTGGTTCTGCTTTTCAGAAAGTTAATTTTTTACGAGATATGAAAGATGATTATCATGTTCTTGGAAGATGCTATTTTCCGAATGTAGATATTTCTTACTTCGATAATATTGTAAAAAATCAAATAGAAAAGGAAATTTACGACGAATTTAAAGAAGCTTTGGAAGGAATAAAAAAACTTCCTACATCATCAAAATTCGGAGTTTATCTTGCATATCGCTATTATATTTCTTTGTTTAAAAAAATTAAAAAAACTTCAGCTAATAAAATAATCAATCAAAGGATAAGAATCTCCAACGGTAGAAAATTTTCTTTAATGATGAGCAGTTATGTACAATACAAAATGTCGTTGCTGTAAAATTAATAATGGAAAATAATATCCTAAAATTTTAAAATTCAAAAAAAAATGATTCATCAATTATATCGAGAACAACAGCTAAATTGTACCATCGATGAAGCGTGGAAGTTTTTCTCATCTGCAAATAATCTTTCTAAAATTACTCCGAAAGAAATGAACTTTATTGTGAGAACAAAGCTTTCGGATGATGCTATTTACGAAGGAATGATCATTGATTATTACGTTTCTCCTTTGCTGAATATTAAAATGTCTTGGCAAACCAAAATTATAAAAGTAAATAACCGGAAAAGTTTTACAGACTTTCAGGAAAAAGGACCTTATAAACTTTGGAACCACCACCATGAATTCATCGAAAATGAAAATGGAGTTCTCATGAAAGATACGGTAGATTACGAACTTCCCTTAGGATTTCTTGGAGAAATAGCTCATGTATTATTTGTTAAGAAGAAATTGAAACATATTTTCGATTACCGAACACAAGTTTTAGATAAAATGTTTAATCATAAATAGATATTATATGAATTTTCTAGTTATTCTTATTACATTTTTCCTGATGGAAGGCATCACATGGCTAATTCATAAATACGTTATGCACGGATTTTTGTGGACACTTCACAGAGATCATCACGACCACAGCAATGAAGGTAAAATGGAAAGAAATGATTATTTTTTTGCCATATTCGCAATTCCTACCATTGCTTTGATGTATTATGGAACCATCAAAAATTTTAACGCCTATTTTTATATAGCTATAGGAATTACACTGTACGGAATGGCTTATTTTTTTGTGCATGATATCTTTATTCATCAAAGATTTAAAATTCTCAAAAATACCAAAAACCCCTATTTGCTTGCTATTAGAAGAGGACACAAGCAACATCATAAACATACACATAAAGAACATGGCGAGTGTTTTGGATTTCTGTGGGTTCCAATAAAATATTTCAGAATGTTTTTTAATAAAACTAAAGCATAAATGTCGCATTATACCTATCTCGCAGTTAATTTTTTTGCGGTAATTATCTGTTTTATTTTTTCATTTCATCCTAAAATAAAATTCAACAGACATTTTAAGGCTTTTTTATCAGCATCAATCGTTGTTGCAGTGTTTTTTATTGCCTGGGATATTTGGTTTACCGCTCATGGAGTTTGGTGGTTTAATGACCGTTATCTCATCGGAATCAGAATTTTAGGATTACCGATAGAAGAATTGCTTTTTTTTATCTGTATTCCTTTTTCATGCATTTTTACCTATTACTGTCTGGATCTTTTTTTCAGATTAGACTGGAACAAAAACGCTGAAAAATTTCTTGTAGTTTTCTCTATAATTACTTGCATTATTCTGGCAATTATTTTCAGAGACAAAATATACTCATTGGTAACTTTTATAACTACAGCCGCTACACTTTTTATTTTATTTTTCATATTAAAAGTACGTTGGATTGGTAAAGCATCCTTTATTTATTTTATTCTGATGCCCGGATTCTTTGCAGTAAATGGAATTCTTACGGGAACAGGTTTAGACACTCCTATCGTTAATTATAATCCTAAAGATTTTATGGGTTTCAGAATGCTTACCATTCCTGTTGAAGATGCTGTTTACGGCTACGAAATGATTTTATGGAACTTATTTTTCTTTCGAAAATTTAAAAGAGATGAGCAAAATTAATATTTTCTGGTTCAGAAGAGATCTTCGGCTTGAAGATAATACAGGATTGAGTGAAGCCTTACATTCAGAACGAAAAGTGTTACCCATATTCATTTTCGACACCGAAATTCTCAGTCAGTTAGAAAACAAGGAAGACAAAAGGCTAAATTACATACATCAGGCTTTAGAACTGATTAATGATGAATTGAAAAAATATGGAAGTACTCTGAAAACTTATCTCGGAAAACCCCAAGATATTTTTAAAAAAATCATCAAAGAATATGAAGTTGATACCGTTTTCTGTAATCGTGATTATGAACCATATGCTATTAAGAGAGATCAAAAAATAGCTCAGCTATTGAATGACGGCAATATTCTTTTCAATGATTTTAAAGATCAGGTAATTTTCGAAAAAAATGATGTTGTAAAAGAAAACGGACTGCCATACACTGTTTTTACTCCTTATTCCAAAAAATGGAAATTGCTGCTGAAAAAAAATGAAATTAAAGCTTCAAACAATAATTTTAAAAATTTTCAACCTCAAAAATTCAATACAATTCATAGTTTAGAAGATATTGGGTTCAAAAAAACAGAATATACATTTCAAAAACCAGTTTTAAACAAGAAAAAAATAGAATCTTATGATAAAATCAGAGATTTTCCCGGTCTGGATGATACTACAAAATTGGGTGTAGCACTCAGATTTGGAACTATTTCTGTAAGAAAATGCGTTGAATTTGCTCTACAGCACAACGAAATTTGGCTGAACGAACTTATTTGGAGAGAGTTTTTCATGCAGATTCTCTATCATTTTCCAAAAGTTATCACCCGCTGTTTTAAGGAAAAATATGAAAAAATAAATTGGAGAAACAATGAAAAAGAATTCAAACTCTGGTGCGAAGGAAAAACCGGTTATCCACTTGTAGATGCGGGGATGAAACAACTCAACGAAACCGGCTTTATGCATAACAGAATCCGAATGGTTACCGCCAGTTTTCTCACCAAACATCTTCTGATTGACTGGCGATGGGGAGAAGCCTATTTCGCAGAAAAACTCTTAGACTACGAACTTTCTTCCAACAACGGAAACTGGCAGTGGGCGGCTGGTTGCGGTTGTGATGCAGCTCCTTATTTCAGAATTTTTAATCCTTACGAACAGGCAAAAAAATTTGATGGAGATGAAGTATATGTCAATACATGGCTTTCAGAAAAAGACTTAGAAATCAGTCCTATTGTAGAACACAAATTGGCAAGAGAAAGAGCTTTAGAAATTTATAAAAAAGCTGTTAAAGAATAATTGGGCTACAGAATTTATTGTTTTTAGTAAAATATTAAAAAAATTTGAAAAAACAGTATTGAAAGGCAATTTTTAATCATGTCGGGCATAGTATTTGTAAATACAGTTTTAGATAAGTATTAACGCCATACACCATAAATATTATGAAAGTTACAGATTTAAAAATTAAAAATTTAGTTGAATACAACGATGAGATTTTTAATATCGTTGAAATTTTTCAGAATAATGATAATTATTTTGTAAGAATTGAAAATGAAGAGCATGCTATATCTCTTCCGGCAGATGAAATTAAACCTATAAAAATTACGGAAGATTGGCTAGAGAGGTTTGGTTTTGCCAAGACCTACACTTCCATGCATCAAATTAGATACGAAAGACCTGAGTCTTTTATTAAGTATGATATAGATTTAAGATCTAAAAAAGTAATTGAAGGTTTGAAAATTTATGGAAATGCTATTAAATGCAAATATATCCATGAATTTCAAAATATTTTCTCTTGCCTTTTTGGGAAAGAAACTAATTCTATTTTTAGTAACCTTTATCCAAAAGCAGCAGTTTAACGACTGCGTATTAAGACCAATCAAATTATATATATTCATGATACTCCGGCAATTTTTATTATTGTCGGAGATTTTTTTTATTACGGAATAGTAAGATTCTCAACAAAAACTTTCTATACTCCCCTTTTAGTTTTACTGTTATGATTAAATATTATGACATAAAAAAAACTGCCTGATAAAATCAGACAGTCTAAACTTGAGTTAAAAACATAGATATGTACAAATATTATGGTGTAATCTATACCTTCAAAACTATTAGATTTATAATACATATTTTATGAGTGAAATCATATTAAACGTGTTTTGTTATTTTTTTTAAATCTAAAATAAAATATCAGCAGACAAACATTAATCAACACTGCAAAAGCATTCGACAGTATTATAGGAAGTTCATCCTGAAGAAAACCATAGCCAACCCAAAGTGATAGCCCACAAATTAAAATAACCAACATCAGTAATGAAAGATCTTCCACGTTTTTAGTTTTAATAACTTTAATCAGTTGAGGCATTGACACCACCGAAGTGAGAGTTCCTGCAATTAAGCCTAATTTCTACACTCATCATCAATTTTTTTAACCATTAATAATAATTCCACCATTAGGATGCAAAACCTGCCCTGTAATCTGAGCTGAA
Source organism: Chryseobacterium sp. RR2-3-20 (assembly GCF_017808115.1). NCBI lineage: Bacteria > Pseudomonadati > Bacteroidota > Flavobacteriia > Flavobacteriales > Weeksellaceae > Chryseobacterium > Chryseobacterium sp. RR2-3-20. The sequence continues at coordinate 29,966 of NZ_JADQBD010000036.1, forward strand.
GAAGGGGTTGATAAAAATAAGTATACTGATGCTATTTCTTCTGTACTTGCATTTCTTTCGAACGGAGGTTTATCTGTATTTTCCTTTTCATCTCCAAATGTTTCTTTTGTAAGCGGTGTAGTAACAGGTCCGGGAGCCACTGCATTTACCCTAATATTTTTATGCTTAGACTGCAATGCCAAAGATCTTGTAAATGAAACTACGGCTCCTTTGGTAGCAGAATAATCTAAAAGCTCCTCATGCCCCTGATAAGCGGTAGCAGAAGTTGTGTTGATTACACAAGCACCAGTATTCAAATAAGGAAAAACAGCTTTTGTAAGAAGAATCATCCCAATAATATTAGTATCAAAGGTTTTTCTTACATTTTTCTCCTTTAAATCTGAAATATCACTACATGGAAATTGTGTTCCTGCATTATTAATGAGGACATCTATACCGTTTAATTTTTCAGATATATATTTAGCTGTCGCTTCACAGAATTCATTATCATTAACATCACCTTTCACAATAATGCATTTTCTCCCTAAAGACAGAATTTCATTTTTCGTCTCTTCAGATTCTTCATCATCACTGTTATAGATGATGGCAATATTTGCTCCTTCATTGGCAAAAAGTAAAGCAACAGATTTTCCTATGCCACTATTTGCACCGCTAATGAGAACTGATTTTCCATAGAGCTGTAGCTTGTTCATATTTATGATTGGGTTAAATTAAATAATGAACAAGCAATATTCATGCTTAAAGCCCTGTTAAAGGGAAAATGTGGTACTTATTATTTCAAAATACCTTCCGTAAAATTCTTCCAGTTAATTTTTGAACTGCCCAATTTTGAGCTTAGCGATATAAATATATTTTTTATTGAATTGATGAAATTTGCATTACTGTTAGCCGCTTCATTTCTTCCGTAAACTGCTGCTTTAATATAATCCTTGCCTTTCGAGAGGATAAATGTAGAAGTGCTCGTGGACGAAAAAAAATGGACTATACGACCTGCAAATTGCTGACCCGGAACGGTAGAAGGTCTTATCTGAATCATAAGAGAATCTGGGTTTGTATAATCTATCATATCAATTCTTACCCAAATATAATTTTTAGGAGAATGGGTATTCAGTAGAATTTTTATATAATCTCCAATTTGGGGAGATCTTTGTACGGGAGTTCCATCGCTGTTATGCAATTCAAACTTAGGCAATCCTTTTCCAAAATATTCTGACCAGCTATTGATGTCTAAAAATTTTTTTTGAATTCTTTGAAACTCTGAATTCAAAAGTTCTGAATTATCTAGGAATTTTTTTGTTTCAGTATCGTGGGAACTGCCTTTAAGCTGAGATGGTACTCCGGGAACTTTCTTTGGTTTCATTAAAATTTGTGTTTTTAAAAAAAATATTGAAATATGTATTTAATTTACGCATAAACCATCAATACTACAATATCAACTTTACAAATTCTTTTAAAAAGAGATAAAAATCATGTATTGTTATCATCTTAAAAAGTATTTTACCCTATCATAAATCTTGCCAAACAACACGAAAATTTTGTTTAGCTAACAAATCTCATTCTTTTTTACGGCCTATTACTTTTGATACCATTAAATATGTATATAAACGAATTCTAACTTTCATAAATTAAAAAAAAATCTTACTTTCGCCACGAAATTTTTTTTTCATCATTTGTGTTTTTATTAAACCCCGTCAATCTGGCGGGGTTTAATTTTTTTATAAGAAAAAAAGGCATAAAATATGCTAGTATCATAATACATCAAACTTTAAAAAAATATTATTATGAAAAGTGTATTATGGTTAGTTGCAGTAATCTGCATAGTGGTATGGCTATTGGGAATTCTAAATATCATCCCGGGCATCAGTACCAATTATCTTATTCATGTTCTATTGGTAATAGCGGTAATTGTTGTTTTATACAATATTATTTCAGGAAGAAAACCGCTAGATTAAATCAGTTTCAAACATACAATATACAAAGTTGAATCAAATTGATTCAGCTTTTTTTAATTCAAGTATAAAAGTAAGTACCTTGATATTTAATCAGTTAAACCAAGCATTTAAAGTTTTCATGTTAATATTTATAAATGCTTACCACAAGTGTTTGTTCTGTAAAATGTATCAATTTATATTTGTCTCAGAATTATAAGACACCTAATCATTTATATAACTTTTCATCATTCAGTTTTCATGTAGAATATCAGGGTTCTGACAAACTAGGACAAGAACCCTGTTTCTCTACTTAACTAAACAGTAATTTTACATATCAACATTATTTAATAAAAAAGGTAATGTGGTCAAAAATAGTTGGTGTTTTTGTCAAAAATAATTCGTAATATTTTGCGGTTGATTGGAAGAGGAAGTGAGCAATGCTGAGGAGCAACT
>NZ_JADQBD010000037.1:0-30450 GCF_017808115.1 Chryseobacterium sp. RR2-3-20
TTCTGTCCCAAAATGTGCTGAAAAACTGAATAAATTCATATCTAATTGTTTGATTACTACAAATATACAAAAGTTATGATAAATTACGGATATTCATTATTTTTTTGAAAATATGGCTCGATTAATGATTTTAATTCCATCCAGTTTTCATACATATAAAAGAAAAAAAGTCATACAACCTCAATAAGTTATACGACTTTGTTTAAATTAAAAATTCGAAATAAATATTTTTTCCAATTATATTGCAAACCTTCCTTAAATAGGTAACAAAGGTCTGAAATGTACATACACTTTTTTCTCTTTAATATAATAGCATAACAGCAAAAACAGAACGGCTAGAGAAAGCCAGATCATTACAGAATAGTAATCCATAATAGAACGAAGCAAAATCTGATTGTCCAACTGCACTTTAAATACTTTTTGCGTAACCGGCGGAATATCTTTTTTAGACCATCCGTTGTTTTTCAGGTATAAATTAATCCCGCTGATTTTATCGTTATAAAACTGATTATTATTGCTGATGTAATCTAAAAAACGACTGTAATGAATATTATAATTGTAAACTGTAAAATATTTGGTTAGGAAAGAACTTACCGTATATCCTAAAAACCTTACTATCAAACAAAAAGCAGCGGCAGACGGTGCCAAATAATACGGAACAATACTAATTGCAAATAATATTGTTGGAACCATAATTAACCCCACCCCAAGACCATGAGCAAACAGCGGAATGCCATAATATCTTTCATTTCCGGCATTATCCAGCATTTGTACCATGCAGAGATGATATATTAAAAGTGCCGTAAAGCCACACATCCAAAGCCAGATTACATTAGATTTTTTTATTTGATGCCAAGCTGCTAAAGCTACTCCCGTAATAATTCCGATAAGATTAAATACAAAAATATAGGATATATGACGGGGATCCATGTGGAGAATATTTTTATAAAAGCTTCCCATATAGGCAAAAGAAAACCTTTCTATATACATAAAAAACAGAAGCAAAGCAGCCCACAAATAATTTTTCTCTTTAAAAATAGAAAGATCTATATAAGGTCTTTTTAAAGTAAACTGACGGATTACAAAGAAAAATACAGCAAAAAATATAATTACAGCCACCTGAATTATTTCTGAATTTTGAAACCAGTAATACTGCTGTCCGTAGACACTTAAATATCCTAATCCTATTAAAATTATTGCCAGTAAAATAAAACTGCTCACATCCAGCTGAATAAGGGTATGTCGGTGAAATACTTTGGCAGAAGATATACAGACGAGTACCACCACTACACTGCTTGCAAACATGACCATAGACAGCTTGTACACAATATCAAAATTATACTGATCTATTAAATCTGCCGTAATAAGATTATTGAACGAACTTGTACACAATAACATCCCGAAAAATAAGCTGTACGCAACCTCTTTTGCCCGAAAAGATTTCATAAAACCGGTTGCCATAGAAAGATATAAATTAACAGCACTTGCAAAAAGCATCCCCTGAACAAAACGCACCACAAAAATCACCAGCAAAATCTGAGATGAAAATAAAAGATAACAGCACAGCAACTGAAAAAGCTGAAACTGAATAAAATACTGTTTTGATGTAAAATAACTGTAAAACCTCCTTTCTAAACAGTAAAAAGATGCAAAACCAGCGTAATAAAGAGAAATTGTAAACTGTATATCATTAGGCTCAATCCCATAATATCCTGCGGCAACATCTTCATTTGCCAAAGGAAGAAAAAACATAATCATATTGGGAAGCAGAAGCGCAAAAAGAATAATCTTTGCGAGCCACGCAGGAACCCATTTTTTAAACAGACCCATTTGTTTTATTTATGATGTGGAACAGTAACCGTAACATTCATCCCCGAAAGAAGTTTAGAACGCCATTCTTTATCAACATCCAAAATTTCTATCTTTACTGGAATTCTCTGGACAATTTTCACAAAATTTCCTGTGGCATTATCCGGCGGAAGTAAAGAAAAACTTGAACCCGTAGCCGGAGAAAACGCCAAAATTTTTCCTTTGAATTTTTTATCCGGATAAGCATCTGCTGTAATAGTTACCAAATCTCCAACAGAAAACTCCGCTATCTGAGTTTCTTTGAAGTTAGCCATAATCCATTTTGGCGTTTCATCATTTACAATATAACATAGATGATCTCCCACATCAATCATCTGTCCTTTTTCTATTTTTCGCTTTCCAAGTCTTCCGTTGTAAGGAGCGGTTATTACCGTGTAGCTTACATCCAGATTACGGCGTTGTTTTACTTCATTCAGACGTTGTTTTTCGGCACCGATTACTGCTTTTTCCTGATTCAGATCCTGAACTTTTTCCTGAGCAACTCTATAGTGCTGTTCTGCCTGAGAAAGATCACTTTTATAAATATTCAGATTGGCTTCAATCTGTTCCAGTTTTTGTGCAGTTGCAGATTTCTGACTGTAAAGCTGTTTGTATCTTTCATACTCAAGATTTTCTTTCCATACTTTAATTTTTGCTGCTTCAATTGCTTGGTAAGCTTCACGAGCTTCAGCTTCCAGCGTTTCCCGCTGCTGATTAAGAACCTGCGTACTGGCATTCTGTTTCTGAAGTTCTGCTCCTACCTGGTTTGCATCAAGCTTGTATTCTTTGCTATCGATTATAAACAAGGTATCGCCGGCTTTAACGTTATCAAAATCATTAAACTTCACCTCTCTTACATATCCTCCTACTCTGGCAATTACGGGGTTGATGTATTCTACAACCTGCGCATCGTTGGTAGTTTCGTTATGCAAAAATGTATAAATAGATAAAAAAGCTTTTACAGCAATAATCAGTACGAAAACCCATGCAACTGCAGAGGTAAATTTTACAAGTTTTTTACGATGAGATACTTTCATTATAATGTTCCTGTTTCGAATTTTAGGGAATAATAATTTTTCAGAATTTCCATTTTTGACTGTTCCAGTTCAAATTTGGCTTTCACCTGCTGCAAATTGGCATCCAACAGATCGGTAATAAGTGCAGTCTGATTAAAATAGGCATTCTTTAGAATTCTTGCATTTTCATCTGCATATTTTTGGTTCTGCTCATAGACTTTTTCGTGCTTCACTGCTTCATCATATTGATAAAAACTTTTATAAATACGGGTTCTTATCTCATCGTTTGTAAACTCATGGTGAAGATTTGCCGAATTCAGTTCAATTTTAGATTCTTCAACTTTATGTTTATTATGATACAAACTGCTGATGTCGTACGAAGCTTTCAGCCCTATAATTCCTAAGCTGTACCAATTGGGATTATAGGGATAAAGAAAAATCTGCGGGTTAGAAAACTGCAAAGACCCGGTAATCCCGACTTTCGGGTAGTAATTGCCTTTATTCAGTTTCAGTTTCATTTCGGCGGCTTGTGTTTGGTGGTGAGAAAGTTCGGCATCAAAACTTTTATTTAACGCCAACTCAATTGTTTCTTCCAAAGTAAAAGGAGGAATCTGTTCTTCGGATGGTGATATTTCTGGTTCCAGTACAGTTTTATCGTCATTTCCCATCAAAACATTAATCTGTTGCTGCAACACAATAATACCGTTATCAATTTCCGTTAAGGTCATTTTTCTTTTGCTGAGTTCGAGTTCGGCACGAAGAACATCACTTTCAAGAATAATTCCGGCTTTGTACAGGTTTTTTATTTCTGTAAGCTGACTTTCTTTATCATGAATATCTTCTTCCATCGTAACTTTCCACTGTCGCTGCAAATAAAGATCTATAAAAAGATGTATTGCCTTAAGTTTGGTTGCACTTATCAGTTTCTCTTTGTCGGTAACAGAAATTTCAGATAAAATCTGCGCTAACTTAATCTCGTTTTTAGTTTTAAAACCATCGAAAATATTCAAATAAAGATTGGCACCCGTATTATACAGCGTATGAATTACATCGTGATGCTCTGGTTTGTTAAAAATCCCATTTTCGTAAACCAACATATTCGAGGCTTTATCTACAGAACCAAAAACACTTAAATTAGGCAACTGATTGCTTTTAGCCTGTTTGGTTTTCGCCTCAGAAATCTGAATTTTAAGCTTTTCCAGAGCGATTTCTTTACTGTGTTCTTCTACACCGCTAAGCAACTGGTTAAGACTTAAACCTGCTGTCTGTGCATGTACGGAAATCTGAAAATTAAGAAGCACTAACCCTAAAAAAAACTTCTCTTTTGTACGGATCATTTACTATTCACTTTTAAAGATGCAAAGTTATAACGTTAGCACTTTTGTCATTTTATATAAAATAGACTGATTTTTATCCAAATCAGCCAAAATTATTTTTATTTTTGAATATGAAATTATTTGATATTCTTGAACAGATTGACACATCACCGAAAGACGTTTTTATTATTCATGAAAGGTTTGAACGCGATTATGATTTGCATTCGCATCACAAAGATCAATTAAGCTTTGTAGAAGGAGGAACTGCGTATGTAACTATTGAAAATGAATATCTTGTGGTTCCGGCAATGCATTTTTTATGGATTCCGGCAAATACGCCGCACCGTTTGAAGGTTTCTCATCATGCTACCCAACTTCACTCATTTTACTTTAAAAAATCAGGTTCAGATTTTTATCAGAATCTTAGAATATTTCCCGCCAACAAACTGATTATTGAACTGATTAAATTCTCTGAACGATGGAATAACGAATTTGTAGATTTTTCTGAACCTTATGCCCATACTTTATTTTCGCTGCATGATTTATTGGCTTTAACTAGCGAAAAACCTGTAAAATTACAATTACCCACTTCGGAACATCCTAAAATCGAAAAAATAACCGAGTACATCCACTCCAGATTTAATGCTCATCTTACGCTGAATGAACTTTCTGATAATTTCAACATGAGTGAACGGTCATTCAGCAGATTATTTAAAAAGGAACTGAAAACTTCTTTTTTACAATATCTTAAAACCTATAGAATTATTCAGTCCATCAATCTTCTGCAAAAACACCACGACAGTTCTATAGAAGAAATTGCCAATTCCTGCGGTTATGAAACCATTACCGCTTTTAGCAATGCTTTTTTAGAATTAACAGGCATGAGACCTTCACAGATGAGAAAAATGATGTACTGATACAATAGACCGATAATTCTTCAATCAATAGACAGTTTAGAGATAAATAATATCAAAACTTAAAAAAACTTAAAACCTCAAATCTGATATTATGTTAAATAGTTCTAAAAAAATATAAACTATTGTAACGTACAGAATAAAGGTAAGGTAATTGTGTTATAGAAGCAAAGACCAAAAACTAATAGCTGGATTTTTTTTATTACTAATCCCTTAAAAGGAAACCTATGAAAAAATACTTTGCAGTTTTTATAACAGTTTACACGATTGTTTTGTTGTATATGATGTTTTATGCATCGGGAAGAGAACCTTCTGAAATCGCCTATTTTCAGCATAAACCTTTTATAACAATTCAGAATTTTTTCGAAAATAACAATATAGATAATCAGGATTTTATCATTAATATTTTTGGAAACATATTTTTGTTCAGTCCGTTCGGGTGGTTAGGATTGTGCATAAAGAAGTTTAACAGATTTTTGCCCATCACCATTTTTTTCCTTGTTGCCATTAGTATAATTGAGTCTTTACAGTATTTCTCAGGGCGAGGAGTTGCCGATATTGATGATGTTTTTCTTAATACATTTGGGATGCTCTTAGGTTTTGTATTATTTAAATATGCGACTTGGAAAAATATTGCAAACATTAGATTTCATTTTGATTTATTGGAAAAAGGCCAATTATCTCCCATTTCTTAAATGAAAACATTTTAGAAGAAACATCCACTTTTTGCACAGAATTTGCAGTGAGAATTGCGTTTATTCCCTCAATTATGAAATCAATTTTGCCCAATAGACGGCTTTTCACTTATTTTTTTGTCCTAATTTTCTCAGTATTTTCGACTCTAGCATTTTCACAAAAAAAGAAAACAACCATTCTGTTTGAAAAAGCGAATGTTGAAGAAAACATTGCCTATAAAACCGATGAAAACAATAACAAAATTTTGTTGGATATCTACACTCCCAAAAATACTGACACTAAGAAGTTACCTGTAGTAATATATGTTCATGGAGGAGCGTGGGTAGAAGGCAGCAAACTGATTTATGGAGATAATTTTATTGAAAATACTATTTCAAAGCTTTTAGATCAGAATTTTGCAGTAATCAGTATCAATTATCGGCTTGTAACTAAGGAAATTCATTTTAATGCACCAATACAGGATACCAAAGATGCAGTGCGTTGGGTAAGAAAAAATTCAGACCAATATCATTTAGATTCTAATAATATCGGGATGTGGGGAGATTCTGCAGGAGCACATCTTGCACTTTTAAGTGCTTATACTAATGATAACAAGTTTGTCGGCGATTCTACCCTATCGAAATATTCCGCACGAGTAAATTATGTTATTGATAATTTTGGACCTACCGATATGAACAGGCTGCTTCACACACGTGCACCACAGCCGTTACTTTTTACAGTGGGATTAATTTCAAAAAAAATAATTGAAATTAGGGGAAAACTGATTAAGGGAATAACCGGTTTTGATGCCAAAGAAAACAAAAAAGAAGTGATAGAGATTTGTAAAGACATTTCACCACTCTTGTATTCAGAAAATACAGTTCCTACATTGATGATTCATGGGAACAAAGATAAAATTGCCCCTTTGAGCCATTCTAAACGACTGAGAAGAATGCTTGAAAAATCTAAAACAGAAAATAGTTTAATCATTATTAAAAAAGGAACTCACGGATTCAGCACGACAGATAAAACAGAACTTGAAGAGATCAGTAATGCGATGGTAAATTTTGCGGTTGCTCATCAACAAGCTCCATAAAATATTCTTTTGTAGATTTTTATCGCTATTAAAGGAAATACTGCTATTTCTTTTGCAGTTATCTTTCAAAATGATTAATATTGTAGTGGGTTGAAAATCAGGTTTTTGAAATTATTATTTTATATTTAATTTTATATTACACTTTGATTTTCAATTATTTAAATTGAATTTTAAGAAATGAAAAAAAACTTCATATACATCCTTATTCTCGCTGTTGTCGCTGTTATTGCTTTGGTTCCGGGTATAAGAAACTTTTTGAAAGACCAGTTTTTGCCGGTTGCCACGATTGAAAATGCAGTTCACATCAGCAATGAAGATTACGATATAGAGCTACAGGGAATAAATGTTCCAAGCACAAACCTCAAAAATTTTAAAGATAAACCTCTTTTTCTTAATTTTTGGGGAACCTGGTGTCCTCCATGTGTTAAAGAATGGCCTACTATTCAGAAATTGTATGACGGCAGAAAAGACCACCTCAACTTTGTGCTTATTGCGATGAAAGATGATGAAGCTAAAGTGCGTAAGTTTCTTAAAGAAAATAATTATACCGTTCCTGTATATATCGCACAAAGCCCAATTTCGGAGAAAGTACTTCCCAAAGCTTTTCCTACTACATTTTTATTGGATCAAAACGGGAGAATTCTCCTTAAAGAAGATGCTTATACTGATTGGAATACAGAATCTATACATCAATTCATAGATAATATTATCAAATAATAATTTTAACGGAATTTTAATAATGCATTGGTACGCAATTTGAAAATTCTATTACGTTGAAGTTATAAAAACAAACACAAAAATGAAATATTCTAAAATCACAATTGCTAAAGAGGCCATAAGCCACAAAGGATTTCTGAAAAAAATCCCCGATATTTTCAGAATGGTTAAGTTATGGAGAAAAGGCGTTTATCCTGCAAAATCGATGGATATGATTCTTCCGCTTTTAGGGATTTTATATGTACTTTCTCCCATAGATTTAATTCCAGATTTTTTCATTCCTGTTGTAGGGGTTTTGGACGATTTGGCTGTTTTATCTTTTACCATACCAAAACTAATGAAAGAAGTAGATAAATTTCTTCTTTGGGAAACCGAAAGAAAATATGGCAATGCACAAATAATAGAGGCAGAAATTGTAAAATAAATAAAACCATCCGAGTGATGGTTTTTTGTTTATCATGAATTCGGCACTACCTTTTCATCACAAATCATTAAATTTGCAATATCTAATAAAAAATAATGGAAAGTAAAAAAGAATTCTTTTTGGAATGCTACAAACTTGGCATCATCAAATTTGGAAGATTCACCCTGAAAAGCGGTATTGAAAGCCCTTTTTATGTAGACTTAAGACCACTCGCATCCGATCCTAAAATCCTTAAAAATCTTGCCAACTATCTTTTGGATATGCTTCCTTTGGATAACTTCGACCTCATCTGCGGAGTTCCTTATGCTGCACTTCCGATGGCAACTGCGATGTCTTTGGAAAGCTACATTCCGTTAATTATTAAAAGAAAAGAAGCCAAAGAATACGGTACCAAAAAAATGATTGAGGGAATTTACCAGAAAGGACAGAATTGCCTTTTGGTAGAAGACGTTATCACCTCCGGAAAATCTTTGATAGAAACCATTGCCGAAATCGAGCAGGAAGATATAAAAGTAGCAGATATAGTTGTGGTTTTAGACCGAGAACAGGGAGGAAAACAACTTTTGGAAAGCAAAGGATACCGCGTTCATACACTTTTCAATATTTCTGAAGTTTGCGAAATTCTTCAAGAAAATGGAGATCTTAGCGATGCAGAAGTTCAGAGAATTAACGATTTCTTAAAAGGAAATCATATTCAGTTTGAAGAAAAAAAGAGACTTTCTTATCAGCAGAAATTTGAGCAGGCACAACATTCTGTTTCAAAAAAATTATTAGAAACGGCATTAGCAAAAGAATCTAATCTCATTGCTTCGGCAGATGTTACCACTACGCAAGAACTTTTGGAACTCGCAGAAAAAGTAGGACCACACATTATTGCATTAAAAACTCACATCGACATTATTTCGGATTTCGATTACCAAAATACCATTATCCCATTAAAAGAAATAGCTTCAAAACATAAATTTCTATTAATGGAAGACCGAAAATTTGCAGATATAGGAAATACTCAGGAATTGCAGTTTACAAGCGGAGTTTTCAGAATTACCGACTGGGCAGATTTTGTAACTTCTCAGGTTATTGGAGGTTTCGAATCTTTAGATTGTTTCAAAAATGTGGGCGTAGTTGCCATTATAGGAATGTCTTCCAAAGGTACGTTAACATCCAACAATTACCGTGAAGAAGCCCTGAAAATCGCTCTTTCTCATCCAAACGTAATTGGCGGAGTTTCTCAAAATCCTATTCCTGAAGAAATTCTGCTTTTCACTCCCGGAGTAAACCTCGCAGATTCCGGTGACGGAAAAGGGCAGCAATACAATACTCCGGAACATGTATTTAAAACCCTATATACAGATTTTATCATCGTAGGAAGAGGAATTTATAAATCTGAAAACCCAGAACAGGCAGCGTCTTTATATAAAAGTGCAGGTTGGAATGCCTATCTCACTTCTTTGTAAAAAATAATTACACCTATTATTTCCTGAAATTTGAATTGCAATATCATTCAAATTTCAGGATTTTTTTGTGAAATACTTTTATATTTTAACAGTATTACTGTTTTAAAAAATATTTTTTTTGCATTAAAATACATTATATTTGATGCTTTATCAGAGTATTGAAAAAATTTGGTGTAAGTATTTTCCTGTTTTTTGGAATTGTGCAATTTCATGCACAAAAAGACAGTATATCTATAAATGCGGAACTTTCTCCGGACAGAAAAACCATTGATGTAAGTCAGCAAATTGTTTATTACAATCATTCCGACAAAGATCTTAACACCATTAAACTTCTCAACTGGATTTCTGCCTACAATAAGCGAGGAACAACCCTTGTTTACCGCAAACTTGAAGACCGTAATTACAACTTACATTTCGCTAAAAAAGAAGAACTTGGTAAAGTTTTACATCTCGAAATAAGCGATGATAAGCATTCAATAACGATTCAAAATGAGGTAACTGATGAAAATCTTTTCCTGAAACTGAAAGAAGCTCTTCATCCTGGACAGCAGATAAAATTAGAGCTTAAATACCAACTTCAATTACCAGACAGAAAATTTACAGGATACGGGACTTCTCCACAAGATACTGCATTGAAGTATTTTTTCATTGTACCTGATCATTTTGATGACTCGAACATGGTAAAACGAAACTACCGTGATATTGAGGAATCCGTAAATTTTAAAACCTACTGGGCGGTAAAATTTAACACCAAAGAAGTTTACAACATTCAAAGTAATCTTCCAAAGAACGAGCCTGATTCTTTTAGCGGATATTTGAATTCTGACCCTGAATTTCTTTTCAGCAAAAATAATTACCCATCTGTTACCATAAATTCTGATGATGTAAAAACCGAAATACAGTTTGGTTATCCGGTAAGTTCACAGGAAATTCAAAATCTTGAATTTTACCTTCCATTACAGTTGAAATTCATTAAAGAAAGAATAGGAAGCATTCCTGAAAAACTTTTTATTTCTGATAAATTCAGAGCAAAAGAAGATTTTTTCGGAAATAACGATATCCAGTTCTGGAAATTCAGATTCAAACTATTTTCGGATGCGGAAAATGCAGATTTGGATTATTTTGGGATTATCAGCAAAAAAATTATCGACGAAAAAATCATTACAGATAAAGAGGAAAACCATTGGTTTAAAAACGGATTAAAATCTTATCTGGAGATACAGTATCTTAAAAAATTCTACAGTGATGCAAAACTGTTGGGACAACTTCCGGAAACTAAAATCTTTGGAGTAAAGCCTTTAAAACTATTTCATGCATCTAAAGTAAAATTACTCGATCGTTACGGATTAGCCTACCAGTACATTATGACTCAGAATCTGGATCAGAAAATTAATGAACCTTTTTCTGCTCTCAGCAATTTCAATGATATGGCAATAAGTAGTTTCGAGACTGGAACATTGTTCAGTTATTCGGCAGATAAGATGGGTGCAGAAAAATTCAACACACTCATTAAAGACTATATTGCAGAGAATGCGAACAATGAAGTAAATCCTCACGATTTTTTAGAAAAACTATCGGAAAAAGATGCTTCTTCGGAATATCTTAAACATTATATCAGCAAAAAACAACGGGTTAATTTTAGATTAAAAAATTTCAGAACCAAAAACGATTTTCTGAATGTGAAAATTGCAAAAAACACAGACGAAAATATTCCTGTAAAGCTCGAAGCACAGACAAAAGAAGGCAAAAGAGCATCTTATTGGGTAGATACAGAAAAAAATGAACGCCAGAAAACCGTACAAATTCCTGTGGAAGATGTTTACAAAATTACTTTGAACAACGATTATATTTTCCCTGAGGCTAATTACAGAGATAATTTCCTTTATACAAAAGGGATTTTTTCTAATGCCAAGAAAATTAAATTTAAGCTGATAAAAGACATTCCAAATCCGGAGTTTAATGAAATTTATCTCAACCCGAGAATTCGTTTCACCAATACTTATGATAAGTTTCTTATCGGGATGAACTTCAAAAACCAGTCATTATTCGATCAGAAATTTCTGTATTCTATAACTCCGTCTTACAGTACAGGAACAGGGAAACTTACGGGTTCCGGAGCTATTTCCTACTCGTTTTTACCTGCCGAAAGTGTGATCCAAAGACTTACTTTTGGAGTTTCAGGCTCTTATTTTCATTACGATTATGATTTAGCATATCAGAAAAATTCTTTGTACACCAATATTAGCTTCAGAAAAAACCCTAGAAGTACAGTCAGTCGTGGATTAGGGATTTCCTACACCTATTTTCAACGTGATCTCAATCCTCAAATGATTGCTCAAAATGATTATGCTAAATATAATCTCTGGACGGTTGGTTATGGGTTTACCGACAACCAGATGATTCATGAAAAAAGTTTCAGCATCAGTACTCAGGGAATGGAAGATTACAATAAAATTACCGCTGAAGCATTATACCGATGGGAATTTGCACCAAGACAAAAGTTGAGTTTGAGACTTTTTGGAGGGTATTTTGCCAGAAATGAAACCAGAAACAATATTTTCGATTATGGGATATCCCGAGTTTCAGATTATTCATTTTCATATAATCTTTTGGGACAAAGTGCAACCGGTGGGATATTGTCTCAGCAGTTTATTTTGGCAGACGGAGGTTTTAAATCTTTTATTCCGGGAAGTGTAAATCAGTGGATTACTTCTTTTAATGTAGATTCAAGTGTTTGGAAAATTTTTCATATTTACGCAGATGCAGGGCTTTACAAAAACAAAAATCAGTCTACACAATTCATTTGGGACAGTGGTGTAAAAGTTCGGCTTATACCCGATTTCCTTGAAATATTTTTACCCGTACAGTCTTCTTTAGGATTCGAACCCGCTTTCAAGGATTATGGAAAAAGAATACGATATACTTTAATCCTGAATTTAAGCACCATTATTAATGCAGCTAGGAGAGGATGGTATTAAAAAACAGCAATCTTTCGACTGCTGTTGAATGATACTTAGTTATTTAACCCCTTAATTTTTAATAATTTTCTGAGATACCGGCTGATTATCTATTGTAGCCGTAATGATGTAATTTCCTTTTTGAATATCTGACACATTTAGATATTTAGCATATTTGCTTTCAGAAGTTCTGATTAATTGACCGGAAAGGGTATAAATCTTAATATCTTTTACTTCTGTTTCAAAAATAATTCCATCTTCTTTAACGAAGGTGTTTTGTACAAATTTATACTTGTGCACTGTGCTTTGTAAATCGGTTACCGCTAAATTTCCTGATGATTGTGGTGTTGGTAGAGTTATTGTAAAATCTACATTATTATTGTTGGTATCTCCGTTTACTCTGGTAATAGAATTTAAAATTGTTGGAGATGGTGCAGCACCCGCTCCCTCAAATTGATTTGCCAAACCATATCCTACAAAATCTAAGACATTTGCAGAAGTAGGCCCAGAAACTTGAGTGTTATTATTCGCCAAAGCCACTTTGCCAGAAGTAAAGGCAAGCCCCACTCCTACTCCAACCTGTGCAGATCCATCGAAGTTTAGTAAAGCAGTTACAATAAGATTAGGATTGAGCAAATTAATGATTCCTCCAAAACCATCTGTTCCGTGCTGAATTTAATAGGTTTGTCCTGCCGCTAAAGTAATATTAGGAAGATTATTGTATTGAGTAAAACTGCCGTTAGATGATGCATACTGAATTGTAGCACCATTCAGTGAAGCTGATGTGGAACCAATGTTCTTCAGTTCTATGAAATCGTGGGTAATGGCTGCTCCAAGAATACCACCCCCAGTGTAAATTTCATTAATAACAATCTGTGCATTAGAAAATGCAGTCATCGAAACAAGTCCGATAAAAGTAAATACTTTTTTCATAACAATATATTTTGGTGATTGTCATAAAAAATCCAAAAATAATACCAAATATTTATATTTTACACATAAATATTACATTATACATGAAAACTTAATGATTTAAAATCATAAAAAAACCACTTCGTATGAAGTGGCTTTGCTATTAAATATATAATATATTAATCTTTCAAAATTTTCTGAGAAACTGGCTGGTTATTTACAGTTCCTGTTACTAGGTAGCTACCTTTAGGCAAATCTGCAACATTTACAGTTTCGTTAGCTTTAACAGAAGTTGTTTTTAATACTTGCCCAAGCATATTATAAATTTTAACATCGTTTATGTCCTTCCCAAAAAATATATCTTCTTTAACAACTGTATTTTTCACTAAGCTATACTTGGACTTAGAAAAATCTGTTACAGATAAATTTCCTGTTGTAACAGAAAAATCGTCAAAAGATACATTAGATCCACTATAAGCACGAACTTGCAAACGTAATGATGCTACAGATGAAGGTGAAGTTACTGTTGTAGTATATTGACTCCATACAGCACTTGTTGGTAAATATCCGTTATTTGGTCCTCTTAAAGGATCAGAACTTGTATTAGAATTTTGATAAATTATAGTATTAGCAGAATCAAAATAGTTAGCCCAAATTCTAGCATCTGTATTATCTCCTGTTGCTTTATACCAGAATGAAATTGTGTAAGTTGTACCAGGAGTAACAGAAATATTTTGTTCAAATCCTGTAGTAGCTGCTGGAGACACATATTCTACAGCATTACTTCCTGCATGAGGATCCGTTGTAGTAATTGCAGGTAAAAAATAAGCAGCTCCTGAACCTGGATTCGTTGCAGACCATCCCGTTAATCCATTTTCAAATCCTGAATTAGTAATTAAATTTTGTGCATTTGCAACTCCTGCAACTGCAACAATTCCTAAAATTGTAAAGATCTTTTTCATAAGTAAAATTTTTATATTGATAATTTATACAGCAAAAATAATGCTATTTTTTCATTTTACGCAAAAATGAGGTTAAATTTCTGTTAATAACGCTAAAACCTTTACTGTTCACAATTTTTAGTTATTTTTACCAATTATTTTACAGATTTGAGGAATTATATTCTGATATTCTTATTGTTTTTCATGGGCTTATCATCTTATAACGCCCAAATTTTTACGTGGAAAAATCCCAATATCCTTCAAGACAGTATAAAAAAAGACAGCATTATCGCTTTAAGGCTAGAAAGAGATCTTTTTGCAAAAGACACTATGGATTTTGTAAAAACCAGCAACAGAATTATTGTAGATGAAGCTGTATTGGCAAAAAACAATTCTAAAAGATTTTTGGGTGAGCTCAATTCTAAAGGTTCCATTATTAGAGGAATTACTTTTGGGAACAACCAGGGACAGTCTGTACAAAGTTCTATGGATTTACAGATCTCCGGAAGACTTTCGAAAGATGTAACAGTTCTTGCAAGTATTTCAGATCACAATTTACCGATTCAGGCGGATGGATATACTCAAACTCTTGAAGAATTCGACAGAATTTATATGCAGCTTAACATTAAAGAAAAATCTATTCTTAGAGCAGGACATTTAGATTTGGCTGAAACTAAAAATTATTTTTCAAAATACCAGAGAAGAAGCATGGGACTTCAGTTTCAGACACAGTTTGGAACAGACAATAAAACTTTTGTAGACATTTCGGCAGGTGTTGCACGAAGTGAATTTCACAGAATTCGTTTTCAGGGAATTGAAGGAAACCAAGGGCCATACCGCCTTACAGGTAAAAACGGCGAACAATTCATCACCTTAATTTCCGGCTCTGAACAGGTTTTCATAGACGGGATTTTAATGAAACGAGGAGAAAACCAAGACTACGTCATCAATTACAATACAGGAGAAGTTACTTTTACGAGTTTCAGACCTATTTTCCAGCAAAATTTCATCACAATTTCTTTCAATTACGCCAATAGAAATTATTCCAGATATTTATTTACCGGAAAATTAGAACATCAAAGAGAGAAATTCAGAATAGGACTGAATTGGTTCATGGAAAATGACAACAAAAACGCTCCCTTAGCTTTAAATTTATCCAAAGAAGATGAACAAATTCTCGCCAATGCCGGAAACGACCCGAATTTAATGTACGCTCCGTCTGGTGTGGTGGCAGAATATAATGTAAATAAAATACTGTACAGTTTGGTTCAGAACCCGAGCGGAAGTTACTACCAGTTTTCTACCGATCCGGCTCAAACTCTTTATCAGGTTTCTTTCACGTACTTCGGCGCCAATCTTGGTGATTACCGACTGAAGCAGACTACCAATAACGGTAGAGTTTTCGAATATGTAGGTCCCAACATGGGAGACTACAGAGCGGTAAGAAAATTACCTTCACCACAAAAAGCACAGGTTTATACTGTTAATTCTGAATATTTATTGAAAGACGGTAAAATTGGAGCAGATGTTTCTTTAAGCAATTACGATCTCAATTTGTTTTCTTCTAAGGATTCTGACCAGAATATTGGCTATGCTGCAAGAATTTTCGGGAATAAAACATTTACGAAAAACAGTTGGAAAGGAACTCCAAGTTTTGAATATCAATATATAGACAAGCAATTCCATATTTTAGACCGTATTAATGATGTAGAATTCTCCAGAGATTTCAACTTAGCCAAAGAATTCAACAATATCACTCAAAATCGTTTTATTTTCAGTTTTTTAAATAAATGGAATAACAAATCTGTCCTTAATTACAGAGTAAATTATCTTGATGAACGAGATTCTTACAAAGGAATTAAAAACGATTTGGATTTTGGCTGGATTAAAGGAAAATTCACCACCAAAGGAAACTTTTCTTACTTAGATACCAAAGCAACACTTCAGAACACGAAATTCATCCGATCCGGAGCCGGAACAGAATTTACCGGAGAAAAAGGCAGCTGGGCTTTAGGCGGAAGCATGGAACATAACGAAAAGAAATTTAACGACAGCCAGTTGATGGATGTTACGAGTTTCAGCTGGAAAGAGCTTTTTGTACAGAAAAAAGTTGGAGACAGTGTTAGAACAAAGCTTTTGGCTAAAATGTATGTGAGAGACAATGATTCTGTTCGGGATAACAGATTACAGAACATGAACCGTATTTTAGGTTTTATGGCAGAAAGCCAGATTATTAAAACTGAAAAAACTACATTAAATGCTTTGCTACATTACAGAAAATTTTTCTATAAAAATGATGATGTAGATCTAAATCAAAATAAAGATTTTGTTGTAGGAAACATTTTATACAATCAGCAGCTTTTCAAAAACGGAATGCGTTTGCAGGCATTTTACGAGCTTGGAAATGGGCAAGAAGCACAGCGGGAATTTCAGTACATTAAAGTTACCGATGGACAGGGCGTTTACAAATGGACCGATTATAACGGCGATGGCGTACAACAGCTCGACGAGTTTGAAATTGCAGAATATTCAGATTTAGCACAATATATTAGAGTGTACACCAATTCGGTAAGATATATTCCGTCGAATAAAAATAAATTGCAGCTTGCATTATTCGTTAATCCATCGGTGGTTTTCAGTTCTGAAAACAAATTTTTAAAGCGCTGGAATTTTAATGTTTCTTTAAATTCTCAAAATTCATTCTATAAAAAAGATAAAGTTTTGGTTTTAAACCCTTTCGAAACCGGAGAAAATCTGATTCTTAAAAACCAGAACATTCTTATGTCTGCCCAGTTTAACCCAACCGACCAGTCGGGCTGGAACGGGAATTACCGCTTCATCTCCAACGATAATCTCCTGAATGCCAATTTCAGCAATGAAGAAAGAAATCAAACCTCTCATTTTGTGAATTTAGGCTATTGGTTCAATAAAGAATTCAGAATCGACTGGGAAAATTCTATTCACGACATTCAAAATTCATCGCAACTTTTTGCTACGAGAGATTACCGCCTCAATAATTTCGAAACCAAACCTAAAGCAACATATCGCTTTACAGATGCCATTCAGGCAGAATTTTCTTCGGCATACCGAGAAAAAAAGAGAATGGATGGCGAAGAAATGCTTAAAGCTTTCGACATTACAGGAACAATACAGTGGGAACGCAAGAAAACCTCTATTCGTGGGAATTTTTCTTTTATTAATAATGATTTTACCGGTAATAATTTCACCATTGTAGGAAACCAAATGCTTGATGGTTTAAAACCCGGAAAAAACCAAGTCTGGAGCGTATTTGTTCAGCAGGCAATTAATTCTTTCTTACAGCTTAACCTGAACTATGAAGGAAGAAATTCTGGCGACAGAACCATTCACATAGGAAGTATGCAGGTAAAGGCAAGTTTCTAATATATATTGTACGATCTCAATAATTTATAATATGTTAAAATCTTTTATTTTCAGTATTTGTATTTTTATTTCTGTTCTGAATTATTCCCAGACCTTCGAAATAAGATATGAAAGTTCATACAACGGGAAAGTTCAGCCCAATCAGGATCCGCTTATGGTGTATGCCAATGAAAAAGAAAACTTTATTTTAAATTCAAAAATTAAAGAGCAGAAAAGCGACTACCCTTTTGAAATAAGTAAAATTGAAAAACCCTCTAACACCATTTTTTCTTATGCTTTTTTGAAGCCGGATGAAATTATTTCCACATCGGATGCAGAGTCTGTTGATAAGCAAACATTCGAAATTACCAATCAGACTAAAAAAATCCTAGGTTACAACTGCAAAAAAGCCATAACAAAAATAAATTCTAATACCATAGAAGTTTGGTTTACCAACGATTTGAAAATAAGTGGCGGTCCCTCAAGTCTTGGACAAAAGCTTGGTTTGGTTCTTCAGATTGAAAGAAACGGAAATTCTGCAACTACCGCTATTTCATTAAAAAAGATTAAAAACTCAGGAATTGAAAAAATCCTCAGCAAAGAACCCGTAAAAACAGATTTGCTAAGCTATCGTGATTTGTTATGGAAAAGCAGATTTACTACTTTATCTGTTTTTGAAAATGAAATTATTAATTTCTCGGATGAATCTAAATCTGATGAGAAAATAAAAAGATTCGCCAACGGAACTGTTATTCTGAAAAAAATTAAATTCCCAAAAATAGAAGCCGGAGACAATATTTTTGTAGAACTGAAGCAACAGTCTAATGGCGACGCTTACGACAGAACAGGAACTGTTTTTTTTATTCCTCAGGAAAAATCGCAATCTTTTTTTAACGGACTGGAAAACGGAATAAAAACCCTTCCTTTATATGAAAACGGAAATGGAAAACAGTATTACGGTGTAGTTTCCACCAATAATTATCTACCAACAGTAGAATTAATGCGGTTTTTTACTTCGTTCGGAATAAATAAATTCAATCATATTCAGCTGAAAGACAAAATTTGGCAAACCGTAAGTCCGTTTCGTCAGGATATCACAGAATTAAAGCCTTCACTTTCCGAAAAAGAGCTTTGGATAGGAACTTTTATCGGAAATTACGATAAAGGCGGACATAAAGTTAGCCTAGATATAACCATTCACCACAGCGATCAGCTAATTCACCGAAACAATAAAGCAATACCGCTTTTCAACACCACAAATATTATGGAAATGGCAGGACAAGATTATGCGACAATGTTCGATAATGATAAAGGCATTTTCGTTGAATTTAATTTGGAAAAGATTTAAAAAATACTCAGCTTAGATACATTACCACCGGTCATGGAGGTTGGGAAAACGGCGACGAATTCATCCCAAAAATTAATTCGATTTATTTGGATGGCAAACTTTCTTT
The DNA here is from genome assembly GCF_017808115.1 of Chryseobacterium sp. RR2-3-20. Taxonomy (NCBI): domain Bacteria; kingdom Pseudomonadati; phylum Bacteroidota; class Flavobacteriia; order Flavobacteriales; family Weeksellaceae; genus Chryseobacterium; species Chryseobacterium sp. RR2-3-20. The sequence continues at coordinate 19,106 of NZ_JADQBD010000037.1, forward strand.
TTCTTTCACGCCATGGAGGACAGATTGTGGTTCGTACAGGCTTTACAATCCCGCTTCGGGAAATTTTCCCGACGGACTATCATCATCAGATCTAAGTCGTTCTAACTGGTGCCCTGGAACAATTACCAATCCGGAATTTATTTCTCTGGGCAACTTAAAAGCCGGGAAACACACTATTCAGGTTAAAATCCCTCAGGGAAAACCAGAAGGAACAAGTTTCAGTGCATGGAATGTTTCGGGAGTTCTTTTAGGAAGCGAGTAAAAACAAAACCTCCTTGCAATATTATTACAAGGAGGTAAAAACACAAATGATGAAAAAAAATTATTTCGAGTAGCAAAGTAAGTGAAAAAAAAATTGTCAGTCAATCCCACACTTTATTTTTTCTAAAATTTTATACTTTTTTTAAGAAAAAATTAGATTTTCCTTCACTAACATCAATTTGACAAAGTGTTCGTGAAAAAAATTAATGAAAAACCGTTCGAATTATATTTTTCATTAATTAAATAAACAATAAACCTATATTTAATTAAAATTTTAAAGTTTTTGAAAGTTTTCATTTTAAATTATAAATCATATTAATAGTTTTGCTTTCAAATAATAATATATGTGTGGAATTGTTTGTTTATTTGATGCAAAGCAGTCAACAGAAATACTAAGACCTCAGATTCTTGAGATGTCTAAAAAAATCCGTCATCGCGGCCCGGATTGGAGTGGAGTTTTTCAAAACGATAAAGTTGTTTTTTCTCACGAAAGATTGGCAATCGTAGATCCCACTTCCGGTAAACAACCTCTTTTTTCTAAAGATGGTAAAAAAGTTTTGGCGGTAAATGGTGAAATTTACAACCACAGAGAACTCAAAAAAGAATTTCCTGATTACGAATTTCAAACACAGTCGGATTGTGAAGTTATCTTGGCACTTTACGAAAAATATGGTAAAAATTTCGTGGAAAAACTGAACGGGATTTTTGCTTTTTCCCTTTATGATATTGAAAAAAACGAATATCTCATCGCAAGAGACCACATGGGAATTTGCCCGCTTTATCACGGTTGGGACAGAGATGGAAATTATTATATCGCCTCCGAACTGAAAGCTTTGGAAGGAATCTGCAAAAAAATAGAAACTTTTCTACCCGGACATCTGGTTTACAGTCCGGAAGGACCTCAATTTCAACAATGGTATAAAAGAGATTGGGAAAATTTTGATGCCGTAAAAGAAAACAAAACCGACATCAATGCTATAAGAAAAGGCTTAGAAGATGCTGTACACAGACAATTAATGAGCGATGTTCCTTATGGAGTTTTACTTTCCGGAGGATTAGATTCTTCAATTATATCGGCAGTTACTGCAAAATTTGCGAGACAAAGAATAGAAAGCGGTGATACGCAGGAAGCTTGGTATCCGAGATTACACAGTTTTGCAGTTGGTTTGGTAGGTTCACCAGATTTAGCGGCGGCAAAAAAAGCAGCCGAACATATTGGATCTGTACACCATGAAGTTAATTTTACGGTACAGGAAGGTTTGGATGCTATTCGCGATGTAATTTATCATTTGGAAACTTACGATGTTACCACGATTCGTGCTTCTACTCCGATGTATCTTTTAGCAAGAGTCATCAAATCTATGGGAATTAAAATGGTGCTTTCTGGCGAAGGTTCTGACGAATTATTTGGAGGATATCTTTATTTCCACAAAGCTCCGAATGCAAAAGAGTTTCATGACGAAACTGTGAGAAAACTGGGAAAATTGCATCTTTACGATTGTTTAAGAGCTAATAAAGCCTTAATGAGTTGGGGGATTGAAGGAAGAGTACCGTTTTTGGATAAAGAATTTATGGATATTGCCATGAACGTAAATCCAGAAGACAAAATGATTAAAAAAGAGGAAGGCAAAATTGAAAAATGGGTATTAAGAAAAGCTTTTGAAGACCTTTTGCCCGAATCTATTGCATGGAGACAGAAAGAACAGTTTTCAGATGGCGTCGGCTACTCCTGGATTGATACTCTAAAAGATATTGCAGAAAAATATGTAACGGATGAAATGATGGCAAATGCGAAATTCAGATTTCCTTTAAACACCCCTCAAAACAAAGAAGAATACCGTTACAGAACTATTTTCGAAGAACACTTCCCAAGTGAAACCGCTGCTGCAACAGTTCCATCGGTTCCTTCTGTAGCGTGCTCCACACCCATTGCATTAGAATGGGACGAAGCCTTTAAGAAAATGAACGACCCAAGCGGAAGAGCTGTAAAAGTACACGAAACTTCATATTAAAAAACATTTTTTTATTAATCCTGTAGTTTTACAGGATTTTTTATTGAATAAAATCAATAATTTTCTGATATTTTAACTAACAATTAAACTTATTATCTAATAAATAATTATATTTGAAAAATAAAAATCTTTATTCGTAAAAATGAAAAGAAACATTACTATTATATTTGCTCTACTATCGGTAAGCTTCGCTTTCGGACAAGGTAAATACGGAAAATATCTTAATTCAAAAAAACTTGCCCTTACTTATAAAAATGTAAAACCTGCTGAGAAAGACGATTATTACCAGCAATATTATTGGCTTGTAAAAGCAGAACAACTAAAAACTTTTCCACATCTTGCAGATGTAAAACCTGTGGTTTTGTATGAATTTGTGAAAAAAGTTAACCCTCAAAATCCTACCAAAAAATTAGACGAAAGAGGTAAAGAACTTAGAAGAACTGCAGAATTATCCTTAGATCAGTATTTCAAAAATAAAAATTTCCAGAATAACGAAATTCTTCTTTACAACCTTGAAACTTACGTAGATCCTTCGCAAGGAGAATATTTCACTAAGGTAGATGCCGAGAGAATAAAACAACTTGTTCCTAAAGAATTTTTCGGTTTCGCTTCCTTGAATAAAAAAACAGGAGAAGAAACCAACTATTACCTTTGGGTAGACAAGAAAAAAGATAAGTATAAGATTGTTGATATCATTCCGAATGAAAAAGATAATAAGCAATTCTATGCTTCATTGAAACAATATCTTCCTAAGTATAAATTTCAGAAAAAATTTATGCCAACAGTGAAGAAAGGTTCAAAATCTGATAAAACAGATAAAGATTTCTTTTACATTATGCCTTTCGAGGAAAACAAAGACAACATCGAATACAAAACCGATGACTTCGAAAACTTTACTTTAAGTCAAGTAAAAAGAGAAGGTGAAGCTTGGATTGGTGTTGAAAAACCAAAAAATAAGTAAATAAAATACTTTTAAAGAAATTAAAATCCCGTAAAGTTGATTCTTTACGGGATTTTTTTATTATTAATTTTCAGTTTATTTATTGGTTAATTTTAGCACGCTCTTTTGCCAACATCGGAATTGAAATAAGCCCCATTACAAGCATCACAACAATTTGTAGCGGAAGCGAAATAAAAGAATAAATTAATCCCATTTCACCACCTAGTTCGGCACTTTTTCCCATAGAAAGAAATAACGCCATAAAACCAAATTTCATAGCAAGATTAAAAGCTCCAATCCCTCCACTTGCAGGAATAATCATCCCAAGAGTTCCCACAACGATAATAAAAAAGCCATCCGCAATACTAAAATCGGAAGTTTCGGGTAACGAAAAACAAACAAGATATGCTGCAAAATAATAAGACACCCAAATCCCTATTGTATATAGAATAAACTTACCTTTTTCTTTTAATTTGAAAATAGACATTAAACCTTGAAGAATTCCTTTCCCAATCTTAATTAAAGCTTCCTTTTTATATTTGTAAAAAATGAAAATACATATTAAAAAAATCAGTAACAATGCGATTTGCAAATAGAAATAAAAATTATCGAAATTCACAATTCCAATATTCATTAATTGCCGTTCGAAATAGTTTGGCTCAAAAACATCTTTCTCATTCTTATTTTCCACTACAAAATCATAAAAAGATAATATCGCGTCGAATTTAAAAATAAGCGTAAGTCCCAAAAACACAACCATACAAGCCAAATCTACCACTCTTTCAAGGATAATCGTCCCAAAAGACTTATCAACAGGAACTTTTTCTACACCATATAATGCTGTTGCTCTTGCCAGTTCTCCACTTCTGGGAATGGTTAAATTCATCAAATAACCAAAAGACAAAGACCATAACGAATTAGAATTAGATATCTTATGCCCCATCGGTTCCAACAATAAATTCCAACGAATAGCACGAAACCAATATGCCAAAATGGCAAATACCGCAGCAAAAGCTACCCAAATATAATTCGCTTTTGCAAGAGATTTTTTAATCACTTTAAAATCCAGTCCTTTTAAAGCAAGCCATAAAAAAAAGCCTGCAAAAGCAAGCGAAATAATGACTGTTATAAAAGATTTTACTGTCTTGTTAGATTGTTTACGCTCCATTGTATCAGGTCAGAAGGTTAGTTTTTTCGTCTGGAAACACTATTTTTGGCTGAAAATCTTTTGCCTCTTCAGGAGTCATCTGTGCATAAGCAATAATAATGATAACATCATCTCGCTGTACTTTTCTTGCAGCGGGACCATTAAGACAGACTTCACCCGATTTTCTTTTCCCTTTAATAACATACGTATCGAAACGCTCACCGTTATTAACATTTACAATATAAACTCTTTCACCTACAACTAAACCTGCAGCCTCAATAAGCTCTTCGTCTATAGTAATACTCCCAATATAATTAAGGTCTGAAGCCGTAACCCTAACCCTGTGAATTTTAGATTTGAAAACTTCGATTAACATGATGCAAATTTAACCAATAATATTGAAGAAATACATATTAAAATTAAAAATACACACTTTCTAAAAACCATTATTAAATCATTAAAAATCAACATATTTAAAATTATATTACCAAGTATATAAGCTTAACCGTATATCAATAAAAACTTCATATAAAATTAAGGATTTAATAATTCAAAAAATAAGAATCCATAAAATGCTAAAATCTCTATAAATAGGCAGTTGGCATGATTTTAGTTTTTCAAAAGCTTGATTTTTCGCTTATCATTGAATTATCAATTTTTAACCAATTTTATTCAAACGTGAAAAAAAAAATAAATTTTTCATTATTTATTTGCACAATTTTAAAATTGTTTTAAATTTGCTTTTATAACTAACTAACTTTTAATATTAAAAATTATGAACAAGTCTGAATTAATCGACGCAATGGCTAAAGATGCCGGTATTACCAAAGTAGCTGCAAAAGCTGCATTAGAATCATTCATTACGAATGTAACCAATACTTTAAAAACTAAAGAAGGTAAAGTTTCCTTAGTTGGTTTTGGTACTTTCTCTGTATCTGAAAGAGCTGCAAGACAAGGTATTAACCCGGCTACAAAAAAGCCAATTAATATCGAAGCTAAAACAGTTGCTAAGTTCAAGGCAGGTGCAGATTTATCTACTGCTGTTGCAACTGCAAACGCTCCGGTTGCAGGAAAAAAGAAGAAATAATCTCACGATTATAAAAAAACAAACCTCATCGTAAAACGGTGAGGTTTTCTTTTTATGGTGCTAAACGAGCTATTTCCCAATCTAAATCTTTTAAGGAGTAAATAATTCTGTCATGAAGCCGGTTTGGTCTTCCCTGCCAAAATTCTATCTCATAAGGTTTAGCAATATATCCGCCCCAGTTTGCCGGTCTGGGAACTTCAGAATTTTCAAAATCTTTCTCCAAAACCAGCAATTTATCTTCCAAAAAATTTCTATCAGGAATTTCCTGACTTTGTGGCGAAACTACCGCTCCCAACTGACTGCCTTTAGGTCTGGAATGAAAATAACCGTCGCTTAAATTTTCTGCAATTCTTTCAATCTCTGCTTTAATAATAACTTGTCTTTCCAAAGAAGGCCAGAAAAAATGAAGACAAGCTTTGTGCGTTCTTTCTATCGCTCTTCCCTTTTTACTTTGATAATTGGTGTAAAATATAAAACCTTCGTAAGTATATTGTTTCAGCAAAACCATTCTTGTACGGGGACACCCATCTTCTTCTACGGTAGATACAGACATCGCATTTGCTTCAGAAATAAGAGGATTTTCTGATGCATCTATATACCAGTCCCGAAATTGCTCAATAGGATTTGCTTTAATCTCACTTTCAATTAATTGAGATTTTTGGTAGATTTTTCTTTTATCGTGAAGGTTTTCCATAAATAATTTTTATTAAATTTGAGTATGAATTACTCTTACAAAGGTAAAATATTAATTTCCACACCTGATATTTCGGGAGATATTTTTTCCCGGTCTGTAGTGTTGGTTATTGAACATTCTGAAAACGGGGCATTTGGATTAATCTTAAATAAGAAAAACCCAACCATGAGTGATCGTTTCAAAAGCTTTTTCGATTTCCCCGTTGAAGTATATGATGGAGGTCCGGTAGAAAACGAGAAAGTTTTCTTTATCATTAAAGGAAAAAAAATTACGGAACAGTTTACCGATATTACCCCCGAATTTTATCTTACCGAAGATATTGAAAGCGTAATTAATGCTGTTTTGCAAAACGAAATAAACATTCAGGATGTTAAAATATTTTCGGGATATTCCGGCTGGTCTTCTTCTCAGTTAGATCAGGAAATCCAGAGAAAAGTTTGGACGGTTGTAGATGTTTACAATTTAGATTACACGCTTCCAAACGATCAAACGTTATGGAAGTCTATTATGCAAAATCTTGGAGGTGAGTTTCTTTTGTGGGCAAATGCCCCGGAAGATATTTCGCTTAACTAATATTATTTCACACTACAACGACATATATTTAACAAATTTTTAGCTTTCTTTATTAAATTTTTAAGATACTTTTCACGTTCTTTGATAAACCAAAAACTTTAGTATATGAAAGCTTTACAATTACTTATTTTATCATTTCTGGCAGCTATAATACTTTCTTTTTCTCCAACAAGTAAAAAATACATCGTTATAGATGCAGGACACGGAGGTAACGATTTGGGAGCTACCCGCAATGGCATACACGAAAAAGATATTGTTCTGAATATCGCTAAGCAAATTAAAAAATCTGTTGAGAGAAACGATAATTATGAAGTTATCCTGACTCGTGACGACGATTCTTACCCTAGTCTTTCCGAAAGAACAGAAAAAATTAATAAGCTTAATCCCGAAATGGTTATTTCTCTACACGTAAATCAAACACCTAAAGAAACAGAGAAAACTGGTTTTGAAATTTATGTTCAGAAAAATGAGCAATCTAAAAATTTGGCTGAAAAACTTAAGCATAAGTTGGGAGAATGCCCTGTTAAAGAACAAAATCTCCATTTATTGAGAGAATCTAAAGTTCCTGCAATATTGTTAGAGCTAGGATTTATGAGCAATACAAAAGACAGAGCGTATATGTCTAGCGAAGAGGGACAGAAAGAAATTGCCGAAAAAATATCCGATTTTATCAGAGGAAATTAAAATCTTACAATACAATTTTCTGATTTTTCATCAGAATAAAACCCGGTAAAGGACAATAAGTTGTTTACCGGGTTTGTCAATTTTTACTGAAAACTGTTTTTCCAAGTTTCTACAAGATCAGAAAAACGACTGCTTTCAAATGTTTTATTTCTAATTTTTTTAACCGAAAAAATTCCCTCTTCATCAGAAATCAATAAAATTTCTTCTGCTTTTTGAGATTCAAAAGCAATAATTTCGTGTTCCTGAACATCTGCCAAATTGTTTTTATGAAGATAGGTAACGAAATTTTCCATCAACGGAGAAATATATGCTCCTTCAGATTGCTTAGGTATCTTGATAACATCTCCTTCCAAAAAAAGAAGATTTCCCTTCACAGAACGTGCAATTCTTTTATTTGGATTTAAAAGAATAACATCATCCAAATCATTTTCCTGAGCATAAATTTCCGCATAAATATTTTCCGGACAATGAACTCTTATATTGCTTAGAAGATTGTGATTTACATTAATTTCTTTAATTAAATCCAGCTCCAGCGGCCTTGAACTGATAGAAAGAACATCTGTAATTTCTGTAACCTCAAAATAATAAGAAACTGAAGATTTCGACCATGTAATTCCGTCTGAATTCCTGTAAACCATCAAATTGATGATCCCATTCTCTACACCGTTTTCAAGAATTACTTTTGAAGTAAATAGATTCTGAAAAAACTCAAGAGTATAAGTAAGAGGAATATTGAGCCTCATTTTTCTCATGGATGCCATAAGGAAAAAATAACTTTCTTCATCCATAATCAGTTTAGAATTTCTGATGAAGAAGGAAACCTTTACCGCATCCCCGGAAAGAAAAGCGCGATTAAAAACTTCAGGCTTTTCTGATGTGAAATATAAATTTTTCAAAATATAAATATTTATAAAAAAATAATGAACGATAAATCGTCCATCAGTTTTATCATTCTATGCGTGCTGCAATTTTAAGCAGCACCCAGTTTTATTCTAAGATTTTCTATAAGATTTTCCCAATACAAAGCGTTTTCTTCTTCATCTCCTTCTTCACAGAAGTCTGTAATATTCAAAGCTAAATCTTCTGTAATATCATCAATAGTAATGGTCATTTCAAAAAAATGCTTAGTTCCCTCATCTTCTTCCCATCTGAATCGAACGAAACTTTCAGGCTTGTATCTGATTAATGTTGCCTTCTCAGCAGGACCGCCATTCCAGCTGAAAAAGAAATCATCTCCTTTTTCTACTACTTCATCCGCAAACCATTCTGACAAACCTTCTGCACTTGCAAGATATTCATACAAAATCTCTGACAAACAGTGCATTGGAAATTCATAATGGACTTTGTGTTTCGCCATATATCTTTATTTTTAACGTCACGCAATATATAAATTAATTTTTTTATTACGCAAAAAAGTAAATAGATTTTTATGCTTTATGAATGATATTTATCAGAAAAATTTATTTATTTATTTTCAGTCAGTTTTTTGTTGTTAATTTTAACATATTTCATGAAAAAACCTCTTCGTTCGAGAGGCTTTTTTATAGGGTTTAAGAAAAATTTTAATTCTCATTCAAAACATCAAGAATAATTTTACATCCTTCTTCTATTTCACTTTTAGAAAGCGTTAACGGTGGTGAAATTCTAAGATATTCGTTTCTGTATAATTGCCAGAATACAATTAAGCCTTTTTCCATACATTTTTTTGCAACGTTTAGGGTAAAATCCGGTGTTCCGAGATTCACAGCAAGCATCAAACCTTTTCCGTTAATATTTTTAATTTTCGGATGTACTAAAAGTTTTCTGAAAAGCTCTTCTTTCTCGGCAACCTCATCCATCAATCCACTTTCTAAAACTTCTTTTAAAGTAGCATGAGATGCAGCTGCAATTAAAGGATTACCACCGAAAGTAGTGATGTGTCCCAATTTTGGTGAATGAGAAAGACTTTCCATAATTTTTCTGGAACTCATAAAAGCTCCTATAGGAACTCCGCCTCCCATTCCTTTTCCCATTACCAAAATATCCGGAACGATCCCAAAATGCTCGAAAGAAAATAATTTCCCTGTTCTTCCGAAGCCTGGCTGAATTTCATCTAAAATTAAAAGTGCGCCAACTTCTTCACATCTTTTTTTCAATTTAAATAAATAATCATCATTCGGAACTAAAAATCCCGCTGCTCCCTGAATGGTTTCAAGAATGACACAGGCGGTTTTTTCGGTAATCTTGTCGAAATCGTTTTCATTATTTAATTCAATGAAAGAAACCATCGGTAACAAAGGACGAAATTCTCTTTTATGATATTCGTTGCCCGAAACACTTAATGCTCCGTGCGTATTTCCGTGATAAGAATTTTTAAATGAAACAATCTCTTCTCTTCCTGTATATCTTTTCGCTAATTTTAAACTTCCGTCGATGGCTTCTGCTCCGCTATTCACCAAATAGGTAATTTCTAAAGGATCTGGCGTAGATTCTGCCAATAATCTGCAAAGTTCTACCGGTTTTTCCTGAGCGTATTCTCCGTAAACCATTACATGAAGATATTTATCCGCCTGTTCTTTGATTGCATTAACTATCTTTGGATGAGAATGCCCCAAAGTATTGGCAGAAACTCCAGCTACAAAATCAAGGTATTTTCTGCCGTCTTTCCCAAAAATATAGCTTCCTTCTGCTTTTTCTACTTCAAAACCTGCTGCAAACTGCGTGGTTTGCGCCTGATATTTAAAAAAATCCTGTTGCATTTCTATGGATAAAAAATTTAGGCAAAGCTAAAGAAGATAAGTTAGATGATGAAATTTTTGTTTATAGAAAGATTCATGTTCTTTTTCTGCGAGAAAGTTTCAATTTTGTATTTTTAGCTAATATAAAGGAGTAAAAAATGCTTACTATTATAAACCTTTAAACTACTTAAATTAAAAAGAATCTAGTAGCTTAACTGTAACCTTCTTTATATTTTTTTTGTTATCAATTATATAAATATTGTTATACTCATTTAGAATACTAATTATATTCTTTAAATTTGTTCTAACTAAATCCTGATAATTTATTAGGTTACCATTTACAATAACTTCCTCTTGCTTATTATTGTTTTTTTTATTGTAAACAATTTCAAGAGTGTTTGGGTTATAACTTTTAATAATTATATTTTTGATTAGTTTTTTATTTTCGTCAACTGAAAAACTAATATTATCATTACATTCTTGTTCTGTAATTCTATATATCTCCAAACTTTCATTACTGTCATAACTGCTGGAATAAGGAGACAAGGGTACTTCTAAAAATATATTTTCTTTATTATATTGGGAAGATAATTTAGAGAAAAAAGTTAATAAAATAACAATTATGACTTTAGGTATTTTCATTGACATGTATTTTTAAGGGGTTTAATTTTATTTTTTATATCATGTATATATAATTTCTTTTGTATCTGATTAGAATAACTATTTATATAATTACTATACTCTATTGTATTTTCTAAGGCGCTCCAAGATACCGCTTTCGCAACTTCTGATTTCCAATTTATACCAAAAATAGATTCAGCTTCATTTTTGAAACTTTGACTTTCAGCATTCCAATCATGAAAATTTAACAAATAATTTTCAAGTTGAGATCTATATGGCTCTACACCAAAAATACTTGAATTAAATATATCATGTGACCATTGAGGGGTAAGATTACCGTTTTGATTCATTGCACAAAATAATGCTACAAATCTTTCTTTCTCATCTAATAAGTTAAGATTTATGTTATTATAATTTACACTTGGTGAACAACTTATTGTTAATATTGGGTTACCATCATTGTCAAAATTAATAATATTTAAAGAATATAGATGATTAAACTGTAATCTGCCCCAATTTAGGCACATTCAAAAATAGAGTTTTTTGTTAATATTGTTTTGTTGTTGTTGTAAAAATTTTGTTGGAATGTGGGAAAATCTGCTGGATTGC
>NZ_JADQBD010000038.1:0-30261 GCF_017808115.1 Chryseobacterium sp. RR2-3-20
CTGTCCCAAAATGTGCTGAAAAACTGAATAAATTCATATCTAATTGTTTGATTACTACAAATATACAAAAGTTATGATAAATTACGGATATTCATTATTCTGATTAGAATATCTTATAGTATATAAAAAATTGTTTTAAAAATTTACATTATATCTCAATATAATTTTGCATGGTTTATTTTGGTAGTAGCTAAAGATTCTTAGTTAAAATTTTTTATACTAAAGTTTTGCATTTTATCTTTTATTAGTAAGAAAATCACTTATTTGTCATCACTACAAGGAAAAAAGGTTTGTCTATTTCAATTGGATTATAATATTTTAACCCATTGTGCATTTAGGAATTAAAAAATAAAAAAGATTGTCCATTTGATTAAAAAACCGTATATTTAATTGACTGCTAATCGATTATATATATGAACAATCTTTTTCAAAACTACGAAAATATTTTAAAAGAAACCTAGCGAAGTGGTTCGGTGTAGCCAATTGACAACAACCTGCAAACATATTGCGACGACTAAACAGATCAGGCTTCCAAAAATGTCTGATTTGGAACTTTTTCCACTCAACATTACTGCTGAATATATGTCGATTAATTCTGAATTACAGTTATTTAGATATATTTCCGGAACTAATTTGGACGGAAAAATTGAAAGAAGCGTCTATAATAAAAGGAGAAGGAAGCTTTTTCCATACATTGAAAAAATTAGAGAAACTTTGAGCAGCAAGTTTTCAGATTTTACAGATATCTTCATTGTGGATTCAACACCCATTGAAATCTGTAAAACAAGCAGAGCAAATCGTTCCGCAATTTGCTCCACGCAAGAAATAAAACCCGCATTTGAATATTGTGCTACACAGAAGTCAAGATATTTTGGCTACCAACTTCATGCAGTTTGCGAGAAAAACGGAATCTTTACTCATTTATTTTTCATTTTTTAAAGGTTTTCGTGATGTGCTTCACAATTCACTCTTTCGATTTTTCGCCTGCTTATGTTCATGATGTGAATTATCTTCATGACATTAAAGAAAATTTTAAAAATTGCCTGTTAATCGGATACAGAGGATACATCAGCAAAGAACTTCAGGTAGATTTATTCAACTATTCCAAGATTAATCTGTCGGTTGCAATGCGTAAAATCAACATAATTTTGTGGAGTTTTCAAAAACGAAATCAAAAATCAGAAAGCGGATTGAAACGAATATATTGCGACTGTGCGGACAGTTCACAATAAACATCAACTTTGCAAAAACCTTTCAGGGTTTGGCAACAAGAATAGTATCAAAAATAACTTCTTTTAGGATGATTCAATACCTGAATTTTTTCGTCTTCAAAAGAAGTTTAAACAAATTAAAAATTAATCTGTGCTAAATGCACAAAAAGTTAATTGATAATATAAGTACCAAAAATACAATACTTTGAAAATCAATTAAATTAAAATTTAATTGATAAAAAATTACTAATTTTAAAAAATCACTTCAAGCCTAAAATATATCTTATGAAAACATCATTTTCCATTTTACTTATATTCTTATTTACGTACTTTTTCGCACAAGAGGATCAAAAAATTGCGGCAATGGTTAGAAAATCCATAGCTGATGAAATCACATCGTTTCATATTGCACCAACGCCAGTTGCCAAAACGGAGGACAAGGTGGTGATGGATGGTAGTAATTCCATAAAAATAAGGCTTTATTATCCAGAAATCACTAATAAAAAACTTCCTGTTATATTCCAAATTCACGGCGGTGCATTGGTTGGTGGTGATCTCAACACACACGATAACATTTGCCGTTATCTGTCTGCAAAAACAAACAGCATTGTTGTGGCTATCGACTATAAAAGACCTCCGGAATATCCTTATCCTACAGGTCTTAATGAATGTGATGCAGTTTTATCATGGATTCTAAAAACCGCTTCCCAATGGAATGGTGATGCCAAACATCTGACATTATTAGGCGACAGTGGCGGTGCACTTTTGGCGACTTCTCTGCTTGTAAAGGAACAGGGTAAGAAAACGATTAGTAATGTGGTTTTGGTTAATCCTCCTGTGGATCTCAGAGATATTAAAGATTTTTATTATAACATTGTCGCAAAAATGTATCTCAAAGGAAAATCGCCTGATGATCCTATCATTTCACCTATTCTTGCAAAAGATATTTCGTTTTCGCCGCCGACGCTTGTTATCATTTGTGAAAAAGATATGCTAAAACCGCAAGGCATTGCGTGGTATGAGAAACTGAAAAAAGCCAATGTGGAAGCCAAATTAGTTGATGTTCCTAACGAAGATCATTTGGGCGGTCTATGGTCTGCTGCACACCCAAAAGCACAAGTTGCTATGCATGCTGTTGTGGATTTTATTAAGAGCAAATGAAAGAAATAAAAGAAGTGAAAAAGTTATCTGTAATTAATTTTCTCCTGCCGATTTTCTAAACACATTAGGTGAAACGCCAAATTTATTTTTGAACACCGTAGAAAAATAATTGGGCGAGGAAAAACCAGTTTTATAAGCAATTTCTGAAATCGTCAGTTCGGGGTTTTGAAGCATCGATTTGGCTTGCTCTAACCTGATATTATTGATATAATCGCTGACATTAACATCAAACATCGCTTTGATTTTTCGGTACAATTGAATTCTGGAAATATTGAGCAAATCAGCCAGATTTTCCACTGAAAAATCAGGGTTGTCAATATTAGATTTGATAATTTGGTTTAGCTTATTGACAAAAGTTTGCTCAATACTTCCAAACGACTTGCTATCCACAATTTTGCCGATATTGTTGGTATAATAATAACGCAGTTTTTCCCGATTATACAGTAATGCACGCAGCGACTGAATGAGAATCGGATAATTGAATGGCTTGGTTAAATACAAATCTACGCCAGATTTCAGACCTTGCAGATAAGATTCTTTATTATCCAAAGCCGTGAGCAGAATAAGCGGAATATGCGATGTTCGAAGGTCATTTTTAAGAATTTCGCAGATTTCAAAACCATTTTTATCCGGCAGATTGACATCGCAAATAATAATATCCGGAATCTCGCTCAGAGCTTTGTCAATCGCATCGGTGCCGTCCGAAATCATCACATCGAATTCGGCAGTTAATTTATTATTCAAAAAGAACGACAAATCGGTATTATCTTCTACCAAAAGAAGAGAATAACGCTCATTATCGTTAGGCGCAGAATGGATAAATCCTTCGTCATCAAAATCACTATACACCGAATTTTTTGCTAAAGTTTCCGCATCCGTAACACTCGCCTCTTTTACCATTTGGTCTTCGTTAAAATGTTTGTTTCCCTTGTAAAGGCTGATAACAAATTCGGTACCTTGGAACGAGCTTACCTCAATTTTTCCTAAATGTAACTCTATAAACTGGCGGCTGAGATGCAAACCAATTCCCGAGCTGTTTTTGCGGTTGTTTGAACCTTTAAAATAGGCTTCGAACACATTTGAAATTTCTTTTTCAGGAATACCAATCCCGTTATCTTTGAAACTGATTGCGACCTGATTCCCCTTATCCTGAATATTAATTTCAATTTTACCGTTGTCTGGTGTGAATTTGAAAGCATTGGACAGTAAGTTGAAGTACACTTTATCCATCAAATTCCGGTCGATATACAACTCAATATTTTTGTTGGATGAAGTTATTTCAAACTTAATATTTCGTTTTTTGGCTTCATTCTCGAAATCCCGAAAAATCCCGTAGGTAAAATCGTAAATATTGGTTTTAGAAACCCGAAGATTGAAAGTTTTATTTTCTATTTTTCTGAAATCTAACAAATTATCAACCAAACGCAATAGTCGGTTCGAGTTTTTACTAATCAGTTCGAGTTCATACGCCGGTTTTGTACCTTTGCTTTTAAAAGAATCTTTAATGGATTCTAATGAACTTAAAATCAAGGTTATAGGCGTTTTAAATTCGTGAGATAATCCGGTAAAGAAATTAACTCTTGCTTCGTTGCTTTCTTTGAGTTCATCCGCAATCATCTCAATTTGGTTTCGCTGAATGGTTACTCTTTCGTTGGTTAGTGTTAACTGCTTATTTTTGATTTTAATAGCATAAATGAGGTAAATCGCATAAGCAATAAGGCAAAACATCAAAATAAGCAACACCACAGACCAGCGGAATAGTTCTTTTTGGGAAGAATACAATTTTGTCTGCTGTTTCACTGCATTCACCTGATTTTCGATAACGCCCTGCTGCTCAATGATTTTATCGAATTGGTTACGCATAATCTCAGCATTCAGCCTGTCGATAATGGTTGTACTGAGCTTAATTCTCTTTGGTAAAGTCTCTCCGTTGTGGATTTTGATGGCACTTTCTATGGCTTCTGTTCCTCCAGTTGGATACAACAAAGTAGCATTCAGTTTTCCGTCTAAAACCAACTGAATTCCGCCATCCTCGGTATTTAGACCATCTACACCGATAAATTTAATTTGATTTTCAGTTCCTGCATTTCTGGCAACTTGCCAAGCTTTGGAAGCCAGCTCGTCATTAAATGAAAAAACATAAAGATTTTGATTTCCCAGAGAATCCAGCGTTTTCCTGAATGTCTCGACAGGAAGACCTCGAAAAGTTTTTATCAGTTCAACATTGGGATTGTTTTTCAGAGTTTGCTCAAAACCCAAACTTCTTTCTGTAGTTGGCGAAGAATTGTCGTCACCTTTTATTTCGAGGACTTTTTTGAGATTTTTGGAGTCGGAAAGAATATATTGTGCCGCTTCTTTCCCAATTTCCACATTATCTGCACCAATATATGTAGCATATTTATCAGAATTGATTTTGCGATCCAACAAAATCACCGGAATTTTTTTTGCATAAGCCCTTTCTACTACCGGAACCAAAGCATTCGGATCCAATGGTGAAATGATAATAATATCCAGATTATCATCAATCATTTTTTGGATATCGTTAATCTGCTTTTTTATAGAACCGTCTGCTTTACTGATTGTTAAATTTACATCAGAATGTAGCGAAGCCTGAATCTCCATGGCGTGATTCATAGCCTGACGCCACGGATGGTTTCCCAAACCTTGCGCAAAACCAATATTTATTAGTGAAGACGAATGTTGAGAATCTTTACAAGCTGACAATATCAGTAGTAAAAGCACAACATATTTGTAAAATTGTAATTTTTTTATCGAATTCAAAACTTTTAAAATCAACATACATTACAATATTAATAAAGATGTTTTATATCCGCAATTTTTGAGAAAATAATTAAATCTAATGATTGAAAATATTTGCTAAATAAGTGAAAATGATTAAAATTTGTAGACAAAAGCATTAATATTCATCCCTGCCCCAACTGAAGCAAATAAAACAATATCTCCTTTTTTGATGTCATGATGGTCTAATTCACCTTTCAAAATCATGGTAAGTAATGATGGAATTGTAGCAACACTACTGTTACCAAGCTTTTGGATAACCATTGGCATTATATCATCGGGCATTGCAACATCATACAACTGATAAAATCTTTTTACAATGGCTTCATCCATCTTTTCGTTTGCCTGATGAATAATTATTTTTGAAAGCTCATTAATTGAATATTTGCTGTCATCCAGACATTTTTTCATTGCATCGGGTACGTACTGTAAGGCAAATTCATAAATTTTTCGCCCATTCATTTTAATGTACTTTGTATTTTCGCAACCTTCATTATTGTACGATTTTCCGAAAAATAAAAAATCTTTTTCGTCCAAAGTATGAGAAGCTGAAAGATGCGACTGTACTCCCGAGTCATCCTGGTTATTCATTTCCAATACAACGGCACCTGCTCCATCTGCATAAATCATACTGTCTCTGTCGTGAATATCAACAACACGGGACAATGTTTCTGCTCCGATAACCAAACACCGTTTTGCAATCCCTGATTTTATAAATGCATTGGCTTGAATGATACCTTCGATCCAACCGGGACATCCAAAAATTAAATCGTATGCTACACAAAGATTATTTTTAATTTTTAGGGAATGTTTTACTCTCGATGCAAGACTAGGAACCATATCCGATTGCACAGTACCAAATTGTACGTCCCCAAAATTATGCGCAAAAATAATATAATCTAAGGTTTCGGGATCTATTCCGGAATCTTCTATGGCAGCCTGAGCAGCAATTAAACCAAGATCTGAAGTTACCTGATTACTCTCTGCATATCTTCTTTCTTCAATTCCTGTAATTTTTTTAAGTTTTTCACTAATCGAAAAATTGTCGTCTTTTAAGAGAATACCATTTTCGTCCAGAAAAATATGTTGATTAAAAAATAAATGAGTTATAGTTTCTTCGGGGATGCAATTTCCCACACCTATAATCTTACCTGTCATCTGAAATAGTTTTTTTGTTTTTTTAAATTATCATTCATGCTTAAACAACAAGGAATTTTTTTAAAATGATTATTACAATTCACATCAATTTTATGAGATACTAATATCTCTTAATTTTAGAATTTAGCTAATCTTGTATTCCTACACATGATTTTCTGTTATCATTCCACCAAGCTTCCACCTCATCATTTTCACATTCTTTAAAGCCAGTTTCCTTTAAAACACTATACAAATCTACATTAAAAATTTATTTGCATTGTTAAATATAATTTATTGATTATCAAAAATTTATTTATAACTTATTTTATCGGTACATTTCGCAGGATAAAAACAGTAATAAATTCTTAAAATCATAGATTTAAAGAGAAATACTAACACTTGTTCGTATTTTATTTTTTTGTATATCTTTGCTTACTATGGAAAATACACTTCACGAAAAAGTTTCTCAGGATATTTTACTAAAAGCTTATCACCACATGATGCTCGCCAAAGCAATGGCAGATATTTATGAGGAAAACAGAAGCATTTGTAAATACGTGCACAGTACATCCAGAGGTCACGAAGCCATTCAGTTGGCTACCGCTTATCAGCTAAAAAAAGAAGATTGGGTTTCTCCTTATTACAGAGACGAAAGTATTCTTTTAGGAATTGGTTTTGAACCTTATCAACTGATGCTTCAGCTGTTGGCAAAAGCCGACGATCCTTTTTCGGGAGGCAGGTCTTATTATTCTCATCCTTCCAGCAGAGAAGAAGACAAACCCAAAATAATTCATCAGAGTTCCGCAACAGGAATGCAGACTATTCCAACTGCCGGTGTTGCACAGGGAATAAAATATATTCAGGATTTTAATTTGCGGCAGTTCGAAAACAATCCTGTAGTAGTCTGCAGTCTTGGCGATAATTCTGTTACAGAAGGTGAAGTGAGTGAAGCACTTCAGTTTTCTGCGTTACACCAGCTTCCTATTATTTTTCTTGTACAAGATAATGAGTGGGGAATTTCTGTAACCAAAGAAGAAGCGAGAACGTGTGATGCTTACGACTTTGTTGCCGGTTTTGAAGGACTTGGCAGAATACGCGTAGACGGAACCGATTTTGTTGAAAGTTTCGAAGTAATGAAAAACGCTTTCGATTTCGTGAGAGCAGAAAGAAAGCCTTTAGTTGTTTGTGCTAAAACTGTTTTAATAGGTCATCATACTTCCGGCGTAAGACGAGAATTTTACCGGGACGACGAAGATTTGGTAAAACACAGAGCAAAAGATCCGGGAGAAATTTTAAGAAATTATCTTCTTGAAAATGGAACTGACGAAGATCTTTTAAAGCAAATGACCAAAAAAGCCCGTCTTGAAGCAGAAGAAGCTTTCGAAAAAGCTCAAAATGCCAAAGATCCGGAGCCACAAACAGTAATGAATCATATTTTTGCTCCAACTCCCATCACAGAAGAAGTTGGAACACGCGAACCTGCAGGTGGTGAAAAAATTGTGATGGTAGATGCTGCCATTCACGCCATTCAGGAATTGATGTGGAAACATCCTGAAGCATTGCTGTATGGACAGGACGTAGGTGAAAGAATTGGTGGGGTTTTCCGTGAAACAGTTACTTTAGGAAAAAAATTTGGCAGTAAAAGAGTTTTCAATACCGCAATTCAGGAGGCTTATATTATTGGCTCTACCACGGGAATGAGTGCAGTTGGTTTAAAACCTATTGTTGAAGTTCAGTTTGCCGATTATATTTACCCGGGAATCAATCAGTTGATTACAGAGATTTCCAAATCATGCTATTTAAGCCAAGGTAAATTTCCTGTAAGCAATATCATTAGAGTTCCGATAGGAGCTTACGGAGGTGGCGGACCTTATCACAGCGGAAGTGTAGAAAGCATATTAGCCAACATTAAAGGAATTAAAATAGCTTATCCGAGTAACGCAGCCGATTTTAAAGGTTTACTGAAAGCAGCCTATTACGATCCCAATCCGGTGGTTATGCTCGAACATAAAGGTTTGTACTGGAGCAAAGTTCCGGGAACAGAAGATGCGAAAACCGTAGAACCTGCCGAAGATTATATTTTACCTTTCGGAAAGGGAAAAGTAATAATTGAAGCGGATAAAACTGAAACCGAAAAAGGCAGAACATTATTGGTAGTTACCTATGGAATGGGTATTTACTGGGCAAAAGAAGCTGCTAAAAAATTCAACGGAAGAATTGAAGTCATCGACTTAAGAACATTAATTCCTTTGGATGAAGAATTGGTTTTCGAAAGAGTAAAAGCTCACGGAAAATGTATTGTTTTAACAGAAGAACAGCTCAACAACTCTTTTGCAGAAGCATTCGCACACAGAATTTCCAAAAACTGTTTTAAATATCTCGATGCTCCTGTGGAAACAATGGGATCCTTAGATACTCCTGCTGTTCCTATTAACTTAGTTTTAGAGAAAGAAATGCTGCCTAATGCCGAGAAATTAGCAGTAAAAATTGAAGAAATGCTCAATTTTTAATTGACAGTAATAATTAAATATTAACAAACCTCTAGCTTTAGAGGTTTTTTTGTACACTTTTTGTTACTTTGAATAGATTTTTATAAGATTAAAAACTATGATTACTACAAAATACGTTAATTACAGACAGGTACTCAATTTATCAGGCTTTCATGTAATTTTAATATCTATTTGGTGTACTTTAATTGCTGTTTTATTCCATTTTTTCAATTGGGAATGGATGATTATTCCTTGGGTTCCTGTAGCGTTAATTGGTACTGCAGAAGCTTTTCTTGTAGGTTTTAAAAATAACCAGGCGTACGACAGACTTTGGGAAGCAAGAAAAATATGGGGCGGAATCGTTAATTCAAGCAGATCTTTCGCTGCAATGGTATATGCTTTTGATACTCAACACGAAAAAATGGGTTCATTTGAATTAGAAGATCGCAGAAAAAGACTTGTGAACCGACATATTGCTTGGCTTTATGCTTTTAGAGAACAAATTTTAGTTCCTACAGACTGGGAACATATTAAATCGGATCAGCAACACACCCAAAAGATTAACAGACGAAGAAACAGACTGATAAAAGCTGGATTTCCAGACTATGGCAGAACTCCCATTTTCCTTAATAAATATCTTACCGAAGAAGAGGCTGAATTACAATCTCATTACAAAAATTTTGCTACATATCTTATAGCACAACGGTCTAAAGATGTTAATGAACTTAAAAATGAGAATGCTATTTCAGATTTTAACCAGATGCAACTTCAAGATTGTTTAAATGAATTTTACACCCTTCAAGGTCAGGCAGAAAGAATAAAAAAGTTCCCTTTACCAAGACAATTTGCAAGTACAGCGTTTGTTTTTAATGTTTTATTTATTATGCTACTTCCTTTAGGATTGGTGAATGAATTTTCTAAATTGGGAGATTATGGAATATGGATGTCTATCCCTTTCTGCATTATTATAGGATGGATTTACATCATTATGGAACTTGTAGGAGATTATTCTGAAAACCCTTTTGAAGGTCTTATGTTCGATATTCCTATGCTTTCCATTTGCAGAAACATCGAGATAGATCTCTTGCAGATAATGGGAGAAACAGAACTTCCTGATCCTATCTCGTCCAAAAACGGGGTATTGGTTTAAAAATGTAATTCATAAAAAATCCCAAACCGATAAAGTTTGGGATTTATATTTTCTCAGATAGAAAAAAATTATTCGAAAATATAGCTTAAACTGATGCTCAAAACCTGTTCAGATTTCTTTTTCAATGAATTTGGATCTAATTTACTTTCATCCAGTTTAGGATAAGTGTTAGATAACCCTAAATCATATTTTAAAGCAACTTCAAGCTGTCTTTTGTAACTATATCCAATTCCTGCACCGATGGCAAAATTAAATGAATTTGCCTTTCCCTCCTGATCTGTTTTATAAATATCACGAGATTCATTGGTAACTTTCTGATTCAAAAGAAAATTAAATCTTGGACCAATCAATCCGAAAAATTCTGACTCAGCTTCAGAAAAGTACCCTTTAAAAGATACCGGTACACTAATATAATTATTTGCATACATAGCATTGTATCCCGGAGTCCCTTTTGCATTTTTATCTTTACCAGATTCTCCAGCTCCATAGTACACAACTTCTGGCTGCAAGTAAAACTGATCTGCTTTACCTATCGGAATAAGTGCCAAAACACCCCCTTGAAAAGCAAAACGGGCACCCGAAGGATTGTGTGCATTTTTTACTCTGGAATAGTTACCACCCGCAGTAAGACCAAATCTTGTTCCTCTTAAATCTATCTGTGCAAAAGAGGAAATTGATAAAGCCATTGCAGATGCCAATAAAATTTTTTTCATATCATCAAATGTTTTTATTAACCTAATATTTTTGCAACTGTAGCACCAATATCAGCTGGAGAATCTACAACGTTAATACCGTTTTCTCTCATGATTTCCATTTTTGCCTGAGCAGTATCTTCAGCACCACCAACGATAGCACCTGCGTGTCCCATTGTTCTTCCTTTAGGAGCCGTTTGACCAGCGATGAAACCTACAACCGGTTTTGTAGAACCACTTGCTTTGTACCATCTTGCAGCTTCTGCCTCAAGACCTCCACCGATTTCTCCGATCATTACAACAGCTTCAGTTTCAGGATCGTTGATGAATAATTCTAAAGCTTCTTTAGTAGTTGTTCCGATAATTGGGTCACCACCAATACCGATAGCAGTAGAAATACCGTAACCAGCTCTTACAACCTGATCTGCAGCCTCATACGTTAAAGTACCAGATTTAGACACAATACCAACTTTACCTGCTTTGAAAACAAAACCTGGCATAATACCAATTTTAGCTTCTTGTGAAGTAATGATTCCCGGGCAGTTTGGTCCGATTAATCGGCAATCTCTATCGGCAATATAAGATTTTACTTTTACCATGTCTGCAACAGGAATACCTTCTGTAATACAAACAATTACTTTAATCCCCGCTTCAGCAGCTTCCATAATTGCATCTGCAGCAAATGCAGGTGGTACAAAAATAATACTTACGTTTGCTCCCGCTTTTTCTACAGCGTCTGCAACGGTATTAAATACCGGCTTACCCAAATGCTCGCTTCCACCTTTTCCTGGAGTAACACCTCCTACAACGTTGGTTCCGTATTCAATCATTTGGCTTGCATGGAAAGTACCTTCATTTCCTGTAAAACCTTGTACAATTACTTTAGAATCTTTGTTTACTAAAATTGACATTTTATTGTTGTTTTAATTTATTTTCTTAATTTATTAATGCTCACAAATTTACTTAATTTTCTTTAATTTTAAATAAAACAGAGTAATTTGTTTATTCTAGATTTCTCAATTTTACTTCTTTTTTCAGATAAGTTTTGAAATCTTCTGCAAACATGCCGATATAAGTACCTTTCGCCAAATCTCTGTTTACTCCAGTTTTACCTAAAAGTACAGTTCCACTTTCAACACTATTTCCTGAAGCCATACCAACTTGCCCCCAAATAGTTACCTCATCACCAATATTACAGCAACCGGCAATGCCCACTTGCGATGCAATAAGACATCTTTTGCCAATTACGGTATCATGACCAATCTGGATCTGATTATCCAGAACTGAATCTTCACCAATAATGGTAGAGTCTGTAACTCCCCTATCAATGGTACATCCGTTTCCTATTTCTACGTTGTTTTCTATGATGATATTTCCTACAGAAATTAAACGATCGAAGTTTCCGTTCAGTTTTCTGTAATAAAATGCATCGCCTCCTAAAACGGTGTTAGATTGTATGATAACATTGTCGCCAATTACGGTTCGATCACCAATTACCACGTTGGGGAAAATAAGGGAATTTTTCCCGATGGTTACGTTGTTTCCTATAACTGCGGAATGATGAATCTGAGTTCCTTCTCCTATTTCTACATCGTGAAGGGTTTCTGTGAAATTGTAAATTCTCGTAAAATGGGTATTGATTTTATTGAAATCTCTGAAAGGATCGTCTGAAACCAAAAGCGCTTTCCCTTCGGGACATTCTACTTCTTTGTCTATGAGAATGATGGTTGCGGCAGAATTTAAAGCTTTGTCGTAATATTTGGGATGGTTTACAAAAACAATTTCACCGGATTTTACTCTGTGAATTTCGTTGGTTCCTAAAACTTCAAAATCTTCGGCTCCAATGAATTTGGCTCCGATAAGTTCTGCTATGGTTTTTAGTTTTTGTGGCTGATGAAACGTCATAAATTATAAATAATGAGCGATAAATGAGAATTGATTACACAGAAAACAGTGATAGTTTTTCAAATCTGTATGAAAACTTTATCTAGTTTTTCTGATATTTTGAATAAATATTGTCAAAATCTAATTTTTTGACAAATTTTGTTTTCTTTCTACTTTGCAGCCCGACCTGAGTGGAGCTCTTTTTGCCGGAGCGAAGCGGAGGCAAAAAAGCGGGAACGGAGGGCGGAAATTGCTGCCATAAAAAAATGAAAGCTGAAAGGTATGATCTTCCAGCTTCATGATATTGTTAGATTCTTACTTTACTCTTTCCAGATAAGAACCGTCTTCTGTGCTTACTTTAATTTTGTCTCCCGGCTCGATGAACAAAGGAACCATTACTCTTGCTCCGGTCTCAACAATTGCATTTTTCAACGCATTGGTTGCTGTATTTCCTTTTACTCCAGGATCTGCTTCTACCACTTCCAGATAAACGGACTGAGGGAGTTCTGCAGAAAGCGGAGTTTCGTCTGCTTCTTTAAGAATAATTGTCACTTCTTCCCCAGCTTTCATTAGGTTTGAGTTTTCAATCATTTCTTTGTTTAAATATAATTGAGAGAAATCTTCATTATTCATAAAGTGGAAACCATTCTCATCATCATAAAGATACTGGAATTTTCTTGTGATTACCTTTACTTCATCAATTTTATGACCTGCAGAAAAAGTATTGTCGATTACTTTACCGTTGGTTACTGATTTTAATTTTGTTCTTACGAAAGCAGGACCTTTTCCTGGTTTTACGTGAAGAAATTCGATTACTTTAAAAATATCATTGCTATATTCGATGCAAAGACCTTTTCTGATATCGTTACTTGTTGCCATTAATTTTTTATATTATTTTCTTTATTTTGATTTGTAAACTTGAAGACTCAGAACTTTTCTTCCCAACATATCCATTGCATCAACTCTAGGTCTGTAAAATGTTCCTACATCTGTAGAAGTTACAGCACGATTATTAATTACCGTATTGAAATTGATAGTGTTAATTAAAAGCTGGTCTAAATTTTTGTTGACTTCTGATGAACTTTTTAGGTCTGAATTGAAACTTGAAAAAGTTTTTTTTGAATAATCTAGAATTGAATTTACATTTCTTACTGCTATTGAATCTTTAAAACTCAATGACAAATCTTTTTTCTGCTGAGCAAAAATAAAAGAAGAAAATACCGTAAAAATCAACACTAAATTTTTCATCTTAATTAATATTATTCTTTTCCTGTTCCGTATCCTTTTACGATTCCTCTCGGAGAGTTTTTGATGAATTCTAAAATCTCATCTCTTTCTGCTGTAGGAAGCATTTCTTTTTCGATGTAGATTAATGCTTGGGTAACATTCATTTTCATCTGAAAGATATATCTGTAAATTTTCTGGATTTCAAAAATCTTTTCGTTGGTAAAACCTCTTCTTCTTAATCCTACAGAATTTATTCCTGCATAAGAAATAGGCTCTCTACCTACTTTTATATAAGGCGGAATATCTTTTCTGATGAGTGAACCCCCGGAAATCATGGTATGTTTACCTATTTTACCAAATTGCTGTACCGCAGAAAGACCTCCCATTACAGTAAAATCTCCTATTTCTACATGTCCCGCAATACCGCATCCGTTGGCAATAATTACATTATTTCCGATAATACAGTCGTGAGCGACATGCGAAGTTGCCATAATTAAACAATCATCTCCTACTTTTGTATATCCTAAAGCTTTTGTCCCTTTATTTACGGTAACACATTCTCTTAAAGTGGTATTATTCCCTATAATTGTCTGCGTATCTTCTCCGTCGAATTTCAGATCTTGTGGAATTGCAGAAATTACAGTGCCTGGAAAAATTCGGCAGTTTTTGCCAATTCTCGCACCATCCATGATGGTTACATTAGATCCTATCCAAGTACCTTCACCGATTTCAACATCTGCAGCGATGGTTGTAAAAGGCTCAACAACTACATTTTTCCCAATTTTTGCACGCTTATCTACGGCAGCTAACTGATGAATCATTTAATCAACTTTATTTTTTGCTACCTGAGCCATTAATTCTGCTTCTACAGCTACCTGATCTCCTACATATCCATAACCCTGCATGTGAACAATTCCTCTTCTGATAGGCGTAATCAACTCAATTTTAAAAACGAGTGTATCTCCCGGAATTACTTTTCTTTTAAATTTCACCTTGTCTATTTTGATGAAATAGGTAGAATAATTTTCAGGATCCGGAACGCTTGCAAGAACTAAAATTCCTCCCGTTTGTGCTAAAGCTTCTACCTGTAAAACTCCCGGCATAACCGGTTCTTTAGGGAAATGTCCTACGAAGAAAGGCTCATTAAATGTTACATTCTTCAACCCTACAACATGAGTATCAGAAAGCTCAAGAACCTTATCAATTAACAAAAACGGATAACGGTGAGGCATTAATCTCATAATTCCGTTGATATCGAAAACCGGTGGTTTGGTTAAATCAAATTCCGGAACATTTTTCTTTTTCTGAAGTTTCCACTGTCTGTTCAGTTTTTTGGCAAACTGAGTATTTACATAGTGACCCGGCTTATTAGCAATCACTTTACCTTTAATTTTAACTCCTGTAAGTGCCAAATCACCGATTACATCAAGCAGTTTGTGTCTTGCCGCTTCATTTGGATAGTTTAAATTAAGATTATCTAAAATTCCGTTCGGACGGATAGAAACATTGTCTTTTCCGAAAGCTTTTTTAAGTTTTTCTGTAGTTTCCGGAGTTAAATCTTTGTCTACATAAACGATCGCGTTTGAAATATCGCCACCTTTTATTAAGCCATGATCCAAAAGCATTTCTAGTTCATGCAAAAAGCTGAAAGTTCTTGCCGAGGAAATTTCTTCTTTAAACTCGGAAATATTTTTCATTGTAGCATTCTGAGTTCCTAAAACTTTCGTTCCAAAATCTACCATTGTTGTTACTTCATAAGTATCTGAAGGAATAATGGTAATTTCTGAACCTGTTGCCGGATCGCTGTAGCTTAAAACCTCTTTTACCACAAGATATTCTCTAGCCATAGACTGCTCAACTACTCCTGCACTTTCGATTGCTTCAACAAAATATTTTGAAGAACCATCCAAAATTGGAGGTTCAGAAGCATTCATCTCTAAAATTGCATTATCGATATCGCAACCCACCAAAGCAGCTAAAAGATGCTCACACGTATTAATTTTTACGCCTAATTTTTCAAGTGTTGTTCCTCGCTCCGTAGCCACGACATAATTTACATCGGCTTCTACCTGAGGATGCCCCTCCAAATCTGTTCTTACAAAAATAAAACCTGTGTTTTCTTTTGCGGGTTTGATGGTAAGTTTTACTTCTTTACCAGTATGAAGACCTATTCCAGAAAGAGTAACTTCTTGCTGAATAGTTTTTTGCATATCACTCATTAGTATTATCTTTTGAGTTATTCTCAAGATTATTTATTCTTTTTACGATCTCAGGAAGATTTCTGAAATGAACATAACTTCTCAGATAATCATTATAGCTTATCGAGGGAGATCCGTAAACGGTTTCTTTATCATTTACGCTAGAATTCACACCACTCTGTGCCTGAATTTTCACCTGATTACCAATTTTAATATGTCCCACAATACCTACCTGACCGCCAATTTGGTTCCAGTCTCCTATTGTTGTAGAACCTGCAATTCCTGCCTGAGCTGCAATTACGTTATTGGCACCAATTTTTACATTATGAGCAATTTGGATTAAATTATCTATTTTAGTCCCTTTGCCAATGGTTGTAGAGCCGATTGTTGCACGGTCTATACTGCAATTAGAACCAATCTCTACATTGTCTTCGATAATTACATTTCCAAGTTGAGGAATTTTCTGAAATCCTTCTGCTGTAGGTTGAAAACCAAAACCATCGCCACCAATTACTGTATTAGAATGAATAATACAATTATCTCCGATAATACAATAATCGTAAATTCTTGCACCACTATCTATTTTGCAGTTTTTACCGATTTTTACGCCTTTACCAATGTAAACCTGAGGGTAAACCTGTGTTCCGTCTCCAATTTTTGCTTTTTGGGAAACATACGTAAATGCACCGATATATACTTTTTCTCCGATAACGGCAGTATCGTGAATAGAAGAGCCATCTTCAATCCCTTCCTTTTTACCCTGCATTTCCTGATAAAGATTCATTAAAATCTGAAAAGAAAGGTAAGCATCCTTTACCGAAATAATGGTTGAATTGTAATGTTCTTTAGTGATAAGTGCTTCACTAACGATAAGAACTGAACATTTTGAAGTATCTAAATAATGGGCAAAACGTTCTTGAGCAATAAAAGATAGATGCCCAATTTCTCCACTTTCTACAGGAGAAACGCCTGTTATAAGCGAGTTTGCGTCACCTATAATTTTTCCATTAATAAAACTTGCAATCTGCGAAGCTGTAAATTCCATATTCTGCAAAGATAAGAAATTCTATAATTCGCAAACCTATTTTTGGTTTTTCGTAGATTGATTTTTATAATTTCCGAAAAAAATAACGCTTAAATTCTTGGAAATGCCAAAATATACCGGGTTGTTTTATTCATAATTAAACCTGATAATAACTGATCTTCAGACTCATTCAGTTTTATAATTTTTCCGTTTTTCTGTAGAAGAAATATCGGTTGTTTTTCTGTATTATAAGGTCTTAACTCTCTCTTAATCTCGTTAACAAGTTCCTCTGCATTATCAATTCCAAAATATTCATTAGTAATTTTTATCTTTTCTTTAATAAAACCCTCATCAAAAGGTTTGGAAGAAATAATTGTTTTAGGTAGATTTCTTTTCACGACACATTTGCACCAATAAGAAAGAATAAAATCATCAGCATTTTGCCAAAGCTTCATTGCCTGAATAATATCGTTATCGTCTAATTCTGTAAAACGCTGTATATCTTCTTCTGTTGCTGAACTTTTAGAACGGTTCAGAAAATATTTCAGATTGTCTGTTGCAGGTAAATCAACGCCCTGAGAAACAAGATATTTGGCTCTTTCTAAAATTTTCACGAGAATAAACTCTGCCAAAGCCGATGTTTTATGATAATATACCTGCCAATACATAAACATCCTTGCGGTAAGGAAATTTTCTATGGAATAAACTCCTTTTGCATCGATCACCAACTCTTCATTGCAGACATTCATCATTGAAATGATTCTTTGGGTATTGATATTTCCCTCGGAAACGCCTGTAAAAAAACTGTCTCGATTTAAATAATCCAAACGGTCTACATCCAACTGAGAACTTATAAGTTGGTTAAAAAATTTCCTGTGGTACTTCCCCTGAAACATTTCTATAGCAACAGATAATTGCCCATCAAAATGATCATTTAGACGATTCATGAGAAGTAAAGAAAGATTTTCGTGGTGCCAATCGTCCATCAGCATACTTTCTAATGCATGAGAAAATGGCCCATGTCCTATATCATGCATTAAAATTGCCAACATCGCTCCTTTTTCTTCTTCTACAGAAATTTCAACACCTTTTTGCTTTAAAGTTTCCAAGGCAGTGAACATGAGATGCATCGCGCCAATTGCATGGTGAAAACGGGTATGTGTGGCTCCTGGAAAAATTAAATTTAAAAGCCCGGTCTGTGAAATTCTTCTCAACCTTTGAAAATAAGGATGTTCTATCACATCAAAAAGAATTTCATGAGGAATTTTTATAAAACCATGTACCGGATCGTTGATAATTTTTAGTTTATTCTGCATGATACTTGCAAAAGTAGGTTTTTAAACTTAAATTTAATTAAATACAACAATAATCTATCGTTAAAATTATATTATTTACGATTTCTGAATACAAAAATTATATTATAGTTAACGATAAAAATAGTTTTAACTAAGATTTAACTTTTAACAACATCAATTTGTGAGAATTTAAAATTAATTGGTCGTAATTTTGATGCTGTAACCAACAGAGAAATAAAACTTATATGTCAGATAAAATATTATGGATTGATGATGAAATCGATTTACTAAAGCCGCACATCGTTTTTTTGGAGAAAAAAGGATATCATGTAACTCCGGTTAATAATGTAAACGAAGCTTTAGAACTCATTGAATCTGAAAAATTCGCATTAACACTTATTGATGAAAATATGCCCGGAATTTCCGGTTTAGAGGCCATTCCTATGATTAAGCAACGCGACAGCTCGCTTAAAATCGTAATGGTAACGAAAAGTGAAGAAGAGCATATTATGGAAGAAGCCATCGGTTCTCAGATTGCCGATTATATCCTGAAACCTGTAAACCCAAACCAAATCCTCCTATCTTTAAAGAAAAATCTTCAGGAAGATAACCTGGTTGAGCAGAAAACCATTTTGCAATATCAGCAGGAATTCCGAAATCTTTCTATGGAGCTTTCTTATTTGAGAACCTATCAGGAATGGGCAGATTACTATAAAAAAATCATCAACTGGGAACTGAAATTCGATAAAGTAACCGATAATGAATTTGCAGATTTACTTCAATCCCAAAAAGAAGAAGCCAACATTCAGTTTGCAAAATTTATTGAAAACAATTATGAAGATTGGTTAACAAGCTCAGAAAAACCTATGATGAGCCACACGCTCTTCAAAGACAAAGTAAAACCCGAAGTAGAAAAAGACAAAGTTCTTTTACTGATGATCGACAATCTCCGCTACGACCAATGGAAAGTAATAGAACCGCTTTTCACGAAGTATTACAATAAAGTTTCGGAAGATTATTATTACAGCATTTTGCCTACAGCGACTCAATATGCAAGAAATTCTTTCTTTGCAGGTCTTTTACCTTCAGAAATTGAAAAACGTTTTCCCGACAAATGGTTCAACGACAATGAAGAAGGCAATAAAAATGAGTTTGAAAGAGATTTTCTTGAAGATCAAATGAAAAGAATAGGTCTTAATTCGAAATCTATGAAATACCTAAAAGTATTGAATGCAGATTTTGAAAAAAAGATTTATGACGATTTTAATCAGCATAAAAACAATGATCTTTTGGTAATCGTTTATAATTTTATCGATATACTTTCCCACGCAAAAACAGACAATCATATTGTAGATCAGTTAATACGAGATGATAAAACTTTCCGATCTTTAACAATGAATTGGTTTGAAAACTCTTCTTTGCTTAAAATTATTAAACTTGCTGCGGAAAGCGGATTTAAACTGGTAATTACTACCGATCACGGAACGGTTTATGTAAAAAAACCAAGCCGCGTTGTGGGAGACAGAGAAACCTCTACCAACATCCGCTACAAAACCGGAAAAAGCTTAACGTATGAAGAAAATGATGTTTGGGCAGTTACCAATCCGGAAAAAATATTCTTACCAAAAGGAAATCTTAGTTCTAAATATATTTTCGCCAAAAACAATATATTTTTAGCTTATCCTAAAAATTACAATCATTTTGTAAATTATTATAAAGAAACTTATCAGCACGGAGGAATTTCTCTTGAAGAATGTATTATTCCGATTAGTGTTCTGGAGCCGAAATAGCAGATTGCTTCTAGATATTGGCGACTTGCTTTTATCATTTCAGCGACTTAAAAATTACTTTTAAAATGAAAAAACTCCACAGTAATCTGTGGAGTTAGTTTTTTGAATTTTATGTTAACTTTATTCTTTTGTTTCAGTTTCTTTTTTCGCTAGCAAAGGCAGAACAATTCTTTTAACCATGGGTTGATCATTTTTCCAGTCCGGATCATTTTCAGAGTTTTTGTAGCTTGTTACTAACTGCACTTCCCCTTTTTGATTCAACACAATATATTTCGACATATCTTCGATATTCTCAAATTGTGCGGGAGTAATCTTAGTAAGAAATTCATTGTGTTTTTTTGACTTCCCTTTACCTTGAATATCTTTTATAACAAGAATTTTAGCATGAGGATACGCTTCCAAAACCATATCTTTAGATTTCTCTATAGAATTATTAGCTTCCGGATCAACTAACAATACATAAATATCGGCTTTATAAAACTTCTCAATTAAAAAAAACGTTGGGATATGATAAATACAAGGTTTGCACCAACTCCCAAAAGTGTATTGGGTTGTTCAGAATTTTTAGCCAGACATTTTACATCATCAACTGTTACAGAGTAAATACTTTCATAATGTGATTGTGGTAGTTTACATTTCTCAATGGGTGTTTGAGAATAACCTTTCACAAAACATAATAAGAATGCAACAATAATCAATTTTGATTTTTTTAAAAGCATCAACATTTCAATATTTTAATTTTACGATTTTTGGTATAGTTGGGTAATATCAAATGTATAACCTTCAATTTTTTTGTTCGGAATTAAAAAGTTTCCTTATCTCAAGATAAAAGATATTTATACAGTATTCCAGAATCAAATTTACAGTAAAATAAGCAATATTAATACAGCGCAAATATTTTAATTATTTTTGTGTGCACATTTGAATTAAAGAATTACTAAAAGTAGATCAAACAATCTACGATTGAACTTGCATAGAAATTATTTTAAGATAAAAAATCAATATGAGATTAATAACATACAACGTTAACGGAATTAGAGCCGCCTTTACCAAAGACTTTTTAGGTTGGCTGAAAACTGCTGATCCTGATGTGATCTGCATTCAGGAAAGCAAGGCTGGAAATGACCAAATTGATATTGAAAGTCTCGAAAAATTAGGCTATCACAGCTTTTGGCATTCTGCACAAAGAAAAGGATACAGCGGAGTGGGAATAGCATCTAAATTGAAACCCAATCATGTAGAATATGGCTGCGGAATTGAAAGTTATGATAATGAAGGCAGAATAATAAGAGCCGATTTTGATAATTTTTCTGTTATTTCTGTCTATGTACCCTCTGCTTCGAATATAGAAAGGCTGGATTTCAAAATGCAGTTCTGCTACGATTTTTTAAATTACATCAAAGATTTAAAGAAAACCATTCCGAATCTTATTATTTCAGGAGATTTTAACATCTGTCATCAGGCAATTGATATTCATAATCCGATGGGCTTAAAAAACACCTCAGGTTTTCTACCCATGGAAAGAGAATGGATGACTCAGTTTATTGAAGAATGCGAACTTATCGACAGTTTCCGTTATTTCAACAGCGAACCAGAAAATTATACTTGGTGGAGTTACCGTCAGAATTCCAGAGCCAACAACAAAGGTTGGCGGTTGGATTACAATTTTGCCTCGTACCCTCTGAAAGATCAACTTTCAAGAGCTGTAATTTTAAAAGAAGCCGTTCATTCTGATCACTGCCCCGCTTTAGTAGAATTGAATATCTGATATTAAATCAAAAAAAAATCCGTAAAAATGTTCGACAAACATCTTACGGATTTTTTGTAGCGAAGACGGGAATTGAACCCGTGACCTCAGGGTTATGAATCCTGCGCTCTAACCAACTGAGCTACCTCGCCGTTTTGGTGGTGCAAATATAGAAAATATTTACAATTCTCCAAAATTATTTTAGTTTAAAATATTCCAAAACGTCCCCTACATGATCTGGCTTACTGATAATCTTATTGTTAGCATCCAAAATAAAATAAGTAGGCGTTGCATGAATATTATATTTATCTGCAAAAGAACTATTCCAGCCTCTTAATTCGGAATCGTTAATCCATGGAAATGCTGCAATCTTAGAAGTATAAGAATTTTTATCCGAATCTAGAGACAAACCAATAACCTGAATATTTTTAGCCTGCAATTCTTTATATTTATTTAAAAGTTGTGGCAATTCATTTTCGCAATGGGAACATGTTGAAGACCAAAAAACGATTACTTTCTTATCTGCTTTTACATCAGCAATAGTTTTCGCTTTAGTATTTACAGGCGAATGAAACGTATAATTGGGAAAAACAGCCCCAAGATCTGTATCTGTATTCGACTTTATGGTAGAAGCCAAGCGGTCATTAATTGTACATTTTAAGTTTTTAGCCTGACTTAAATATTTATTTTTAAGCTCTGCCATATCATAAGCATCAAAAATATCTATAAGCTCCGATAAAACGGTCTGCCCTCTTGGCGTTTCGATATTTAATTTATTGATTAGCTGATCTACTGAAGAATTAATATTACTATTACCTCCTACATTAAGATAAGACACAAGAATCGGTCTTAATAATGAAGATGTTTCTAAAAGGTCATTTGATTTATCAATAAAATTGATGATTTCTTCCTGACTATTTTTTTTAGAAGAATTATTAGATAAAAATTTATTATAGTTAGTGTTATAATAATAAATAAACGGATGTTTTGCCTGATCTAAATCTGCACTTTCACCAGACAGTTTACCCATTTCAGATATCAAAGCTTTTCCAAAATCTGTATTATCTTTATAATATTCTTTAATCTGAACCAATGCCGGAAGAATAAGCTCTTTTTTCTGAGAGTTTTCCTGAATGCTATTCATTAAAGCATTCGCATCATCTTTGTATAAAATATTTTGAATTTTGTTATCCTTAGTTTCAATTTTAATATTTACATCTTTATTCTCAGAGATAAATGTTACGGTATTATTGGTGTCCGGAAAATACACTTTCATCATCCCAATATAATTCTTAGGATATTTAAACAGCCAAGAATTATTTTTAGATTTTTCTTTTGTAACTATAATATCTTTAGATCCGTTTAAAGTATATAAAACGGCTTCTTTTTCGATGAAATTTTGTGGAGCTTCAATACTTACAGAAAACTGTGCATTAATAGTGGCAACAACCAATAAACCTGATAATAGAAATATTCTTTTCATAATGTAAAAATAAAAAAAGTCTCCGACTAATCGGAGACTTTAAAAATATTTTAATATAATTTTATATTTTTTGAGTTTTGTATTTTTTAGCAACAAAAGCAATAATTAAAAATGCAACAATCCCTAAAAAATATACATACATATCGATAGGAGAGGCTGCTTTAGCTCCTGGAGTAGTACCGCCAGCTCCACCACTCGGCGGTGGACAAGTAGGACAAGGAGGCCCTGCATAACTTAACAAATAACAATTGAGGAACAATAGAAGAAGTATTTTATTAATTTTTTTCATAACTAGTGTGTTTATTTTACGATTTTCGATGTAACTTTATCTCCTTTTTCTGAAACAATTGTAACTACATAAGAAATCTTTATATCTCTAGATAATTCTAAGTTATAATCTCTACGAGTATCTACCTTTTTTTGAGATAAAACTAGTTTCCCACTCATATCAAATACCTGTATGTCTGCATTTTTCCAAGTTGGATCGAATCTAACAAAATATCCGTCTGTGTCCGGATTATACACTACTAAAGTTCTTACTTTTTTAGTTTCTTCTTCAGCGGTGACTAAAGACCCAGTTGGCAAACCATAATATAAATCATATTCAACACCATTAGAATTTCCTGCTTGCGTAGGAATTATTAAACCTTGTGTAGCAGGATTAATTGCGGTTGTCCCATCTTTTTTATAATAAAAACCTTCATTCGATGACAGCAAATGTGTACCAGTAGGTAATTCAGCCGCATTTTCTCTTATTTCAAACTTAAAAGAAACAATATTGGGATTATAGTTAACAAGCTTAATATTTTTCCCTTTGAAATTATTTTCATTCGCTTCATTTACATATAACCAGTAAGAAACATTATTGTTATCATATCCCCCATTAACAGCATCTTCTTCAAATGTTCCGAAAGAGTATCCACCTGAAGCAGCAACTTGTACTGTTGGATTTGATGTATGCCCCGAAATAGTTGTTGGCGAAACAACATAATATGTTCTTTCTAATTCATTTCCGTTTGCATCCAATCCTATAACGCCTAGTTGTTTTACAGTTGAATTTATATTTTTTGCTGCAGTCAAGCTATAATCTGTAGAAGATCTTCTCATGTGATAGTTAAATCTTCTTAATGATGCAAAATTTAAAGGTTCAGAAGTTGCTAGATTACTATTAAGTTTTATAACAAATGTTCCCATTGGTCTTACCATAGCATAAGGAATATCACCAACAGGTTGTTTAGTTCCATTATCAAATGTTATGTATTTGAATGAAGAAGATCCACCACCAGTAGTTGAAGAATACTGAACCCCTTGCACCTCCAGTCTTACTCCATAAATATTAGTAAGGTAGTTTCCATCACCATTAGCTTCATTTATAGCAATTTGAGACAAATCTAAATTAGTCATGTAAGGATTACCAAATTGATAGATATTTCTTCCAAAATTACCAACCCAAGTGCCCGCAGAGGTACTGAAACTATCTTGAAGATAACTATTATACTTTTCTCCATATTGATTAAGCCCATTTCCGCCTGAACCGAAATAAGCAGTAAGACCAGCCTGTGTAAGATTTGTTGATAAAGTTGGAATACCAGATACTGGCAATGTCGTAACTGGTCTACCTACCAATGTTCTAGTCTGATTAGATACATCCAAACCTGTTCCACCAACAATAAAATAAGCGAATGGATCTAAATCTATGCCTAAGCTTGTACTTAATCCATTGGGCAAATTACTAGACACCACATTTCTGTTATTCCAATAAAGAATTTCATTACCAGAATATCTAGTATTATTAAAAACTTTCCCTAAAGCAATAGCCTGTGGAGTTAAAGTATTAACTTGACTTAAAGATGATACTGCTTTACCGTAAAATGGAAAACCCATCTGCTGATAAGCACCATGAGAATCTTGTCTAAACTCAATATCTACAACACCAGTCACTTTATCCTGAGGTATACCATCAATAGTAAGTTGACCATAAGTATAAACAGGAGTAGGAGGAGTGGTAGTTGTTGCGTCTGTCCATGTTGGATTAACCGAATGATATGCAGTTGGCTCATTTAATTTATTAATAAACCAGCCTCCAGAACCATTGGAAACCTCATTATTAGAATTATCTAAAACTCTAAATACACTTGGATAGTTACTATCATTAATTGGAACACCAACCACCATGATATTACCATGATTTTCTATATTACCTGTATTTTTAATTTGCAATCCACCACCATTATATACAAGCGTTCCTTTACTTACATACATTTTAGCAGAATTATCAACGTGTAATAGGACTTGTTGAGCTGAAAGAGGTAAACTAAGAGCTAATACAGCAATAGTTAATAAACTTTTTTTCATTGTATCATAGTTTTTGTGTTATACAATTTTCCCTGCAAAGATAATATTTTTTTCTAAAAATAGAGTTAAATTTATTTATTAATCAGAATATTATCTCTCTTCAGTACAATCTCATGCTGTTCACCTACTGTAAACATATAATCTTCCAAAACCTTTTCGGTAGTTCCTCTCAATCCTCTTGCTCCTAAACCTTTTTCCATTGTTTCTTCCACAATTGTTTCTATGGCATCATCTGTAAAAACCAACTTAGTTCCATCCATTTTGAATAACTCTACAAATTGATTTACAATAGAATTTTTAGGCTCTTTCATAATTCTTATCATGGTTTCTTTGGTGAGTTTTTCCAGATATGTAATAATTGGAAATCTACCTAATAACTCAGGAATTAGCCCAAAAGATCTTAAATCTATAGCATTAAGATTCTTCAGAACATATTCATCTTCATCAACTTTATTGATTTTTTCTGAACTGAAACCAATTGCCTGTTTATTCAGTCTTCTTTCAATAATTTCTTTTATCCCATCGAAAGCACCTCCCGCAATAAACAATATATTTTGGGTATTTACCTGAATATACTTCTGATCTGGGTGTTTTCTTCCTCCTTGTGGCGGAACATTTACAATACTCCCTTCTAAAAGCTTCAGTAATCCCTGTTGTACTCCTTCACCGGAAACATCTCTTGTAATACTGGGGTTGTCTGATTTTCTTGCAATTTTATCAATCTCATCAATAAAAACAATTCCTTTTTCAGCCTTTTCTACATCATAATCTGCAACCATTAAAAGTCGGGACAAAATACTTTCCACATCTTCTCCTACATATCCTGCTTCTGTAAGAATGGTAGCATCTACGATACAAAAAGGGACATTCAGTTCTCTTGCAATAGTTTTAGCCAAAAGGGTTTTCCCGGTTCCGGTTTCACCAATCATGATGATATTGGATTTTTCCAGTTCTACCTCTCTGTTTTCACTTTTTGCATGCAGCAACCTTTTATAATGATTGTAAACAGCAATCGAAAGCTGTTTTTTTGCCTGATCTTGTCCTATTACATACAGATCAAGAAACTCTTTTATTTCCTTTGGCTTTTTTAGCTCATCAATACTTTCTGCAGGAGAAAATCCTCCGTTTGAAGAATTATCTCTTACAATTGCATGAGCTTGTTCTATGCAGTTTTCACAAATAAAACCATTCTGTCCGGAGATCAGCATCTGTACTTCACTTCTTTTTTTTCCGCAGAAAGAGCATTGGTTTGGATTCATCTTAATTAAATATATTAGTAAAGAAAATCGTAAAAAATTTCTTTTTTACGACTTTTATTTTAATGTTAGGAATTTATAATTAACTGTTGTATTTCAGAATATTCTTCAGGAGACAGTTTTAATCGCTCATTTTTGAAATTCATATCTTCTACTGTATTTAGCGGAATAAGATGTATGTGTGCATGAGGAACTTCTAAACCGACAACTGCAACTCCAACTCTTACACATGGAATGGCATTTTTTACTTTTTTCGCAATTTCCTGAGCAAAAGACCAAAGGTTTTTGTACTCTTCAGATTCAAGATCAAAAATAAGATCGACTTCTTTTTTAGGAATTACCAAAGTATGACCTTTTACCAAAGGCATTGCATCCAAAAATGCGATAAAGTTTTCATTTTCTGCTATTTTATAAGCAGGTATTTCTCCATTGATGATTTTAGTAAAAACTGAACTCATTTTTTTTGAAATTAAAGTTACAAAGTTATGTCTAAAATTTCAAAAGACAATTTATTTCCGTTAGGAAGTACAATTTCTGCAGTTTCTCCAATTGCTTTACCCAATAATCCTTTTGCTATAGGAGTATTTACTGAAATTTTACCACTTTTTAAGTCGCTTTCATTATCAGGAACCAATTTGAACACCTGTTCTTTTTTTGTATCGTTGTTCATGAGTTTCACAGTGGTAAGAATAGAAACTTTAGAAGTATCCAGCTGGCTTTCATCTATAATTTTAGAAGTAGAGATCACATCTTTCAATTTTGATATTCTCATTTCCAGCATTCCCTGAGCTTCTTTAGCGGCATCATACTCAGCATTTTCAGATAAATCTCCTTTATCTCTCGCCTCCGCAATCTGCTGAGTAATCTTAGGTCTTTCGATAGTTTCCAACTGCTCCAGTTCAGCTTTCATTTTATCCAATCCTTCCTTTGTTACGTAGCTTGCCATAATTTTAAAATTTTGTTTTAGTATAAAAAAATTATCCGACATTTGTCGGACAATGTTTTTGCTTGTTAATCGTTATTGTTTTACAAATATATAAAATTTTATATTCAAATGAAAAAAACTTTTTCAGCAGTATCCTTTTTCATATTACTGACAGTCAGCTTTTTAAATATAAACTCATGCAGTAATAGGGAGGATACAGTAAGCTGCTTTCCTAAAACCCCGATTAATGTTAGTTTAAATCTAAATCTTGCCGCGTATAATAATCTCAATTATATTAATGGCTGGATTTATGTAAACGAACAACAGTCCGGAACAAGAGGTCTTATTGTAGTGAGAACCGGAGATAATCCTGCAACTTTTAAGGTATACGACCGAAATGCACCACATATTTGTCCCGATAATAACACGACTTTAGAAGTAAAAGATAATATCAGTATCGTATGTCCTAAAGACAATGCCACTTGGATTCTCTTAACCGGAAATCCTACTTCTGGATCTTCTCTTCCTCCCAAAACTTATTTTTACAATTATGATGCATCAACCAAAAATTTAAACTTATATAATTAAATGAGAGTCGTTATACAAAGAGTTTCTGAAGCCAGTGTAAAAGTAGATGGGAATATTGTAGGAGAAATAAAACATGGTCTAATGCTGCTTGTTGGAGTGGAAGAAAATGACCAAGAAACGGATGCAGAATGGTTGGTACAAAAAATTTTAAATCTGAGAATATTTGGTGATGAAAGTGGGAAACTGAATTTATCGGTTACAGATATTAAGGGAGAAATTTTGTGTATAAGCCAATTCACTTTAATTGCAGATTATAAAAAAGGTAACCGTCCTTCTTTTATAAAAGCTGCAAAACCAGAAAAAGCAATCCCTCTTTTTGATTTTTTTAAAGATGAACTCAAAAAATCCGATCTAAAAATTGAAAGTGGAATATTTGGAGCAGACATGAAAGTTTCTTTAGTAAATGATGGCCCCGTTACCATTTTAATGGACTCACAAACAAAAACATAAAGAGTATATAGCCTAATAAAGTTATAATACCAATTCCTGAAAAAGTTTTGAAAAAGTTTGTTCGAGGTCTTTAGATTTTCCCGGATGCGGTCTAGAAGTTTGAATAACAGAACTGCGTACTGCTGTTAACCATCTAAAGCGTTCGGGAATGTCTAATAATGCGATGGGTCCGCCTTCTTTGTCACCCTTGGAAATTTTCTCAAAACTAACAAGATTTTCTATTACATCTATGTAATCCAATTTACTATGCATGAACTTGAATTTATTTTCACATAAATGAAATTTAAATCTGATAAATTTTTCTTTTTTTGAAAATAAAATAAGTCCTACATTGAAAAATTCTTCTCTCTCAACCTTAGGAACCAAACGTATTACAGCATACTCGTAAATTTTATAATCTTGCATTTTTCGCTTCGTTTAAAAAAATTGATGAGTTTAGTAATCTTGTTTTCATGAAATTAAAATAGATTTCACGAATTTCATCAGGACTTTCTTCAGCGTCATTCCATTGCAGCCATTCTAAAGGAATCATATTTACGATATCTCTAAAAACCTGATCATTTAATATATTATGAGCAAACAAATCAGCTTCATCCAGCATTGATGCCTGTGGAAGAAGTACGTGGTCTTTTATATATTTGAAAGGAGTTTTAGCAGCAGTATCAAAATTCTGCCAGGAATGATGAAAATAAAATGAAGCTCCATTATCTATAACCCAAAGCTCTTTGTGCCACATTAAAAGATTTGTATTCTTAAAAGTTCGGTCTATATTAGTAATAAAAGCATCGAGCCATACGATTTTAGATGCTAATAAAGGATCAATTTTTACACTCGGATCATAAGCAATTGCACCAGACAAATAATGAAGTCCTAAATTGAGCCCTTCAGAAAATTTCAATAAATCCTGTATCTCTTCATCTGCCTCTGTTCTTCCAAAATCAGCATCCAAATTCACAAAAACAATTTCAGGAATGGGAAGTTGAAGTGCTTCAGCTATTTCACCTCCCAAAAGTTCAGAAATAAGCATTTTAACACCATGTCCAGCACCGCGAAATTTCAATACGTACTTAAAATCATCATCTGCATCGGCCAATGCTGGAAGCGAACCTCCTTCCCTTAGAGGTAAGATATATCGAACAACCGTAACAGTACGCATATTTCTCATTTTAAAATTATTAAATTAATAAGAATTTATTATTCATCGAAGAATTAAAATTTTAACAAAAATAATATTAATAAACTTAATATCATAGTTTATGCAATTTGCGAATAGCAATAGTTTCATAAATAATAAATAAGTACACCCGTTGTGCATTATGAAATAAAAAAGTAAAAAGTTGTTCATTTGATTGAAAATCAGTAAATTGAATTAGCTATAATACATTTACAATGAACAACTT
>NZ_JADQBD010000039.1:0-29946 GCF_017808115.1 Chryseobacterium sp. RR2-3-20
AGTATTCAGGCAATAATAACTTGAGTAGGTCTTCTGTTTTCATCCTCTGCAAAAATATCAATTTTTAATATTAATCCCCAACTTTTGAAACTGATCCAATAATTGCCGAAATCTGCAATTAGAGCAAAAATAAAAACCCTTCAAATCTCAGGATTTAAAGGATTTTGTAATAATTTGCATTTCTGCTTGCGATCCGGACGGGACTCGAACCCGCGACCTCCGCCGTGACAGGGCGGCATTCTAACCAGCTGAACTACCGGATCAATTTTTTTAAAGTTAAAATTGTAAAAACTTAAGCGATCCGGACGGGACTCGAACCCGCGACCTCCGCCGTGACAGGGCGGCATTCTAACCAGCTGAACTACCGGATCTTTAACAATATTCTTGGAAAAAGCTATCTTCGATTATTGTGGTTGCAAATATATAGCTTTTTTAGGAATCTGCAAATTCTTACTAAGAATATTTTTAATATTTAAGCTAAATAACAGATTATCAAAATAGTTTTTTATAGTAAAACTGTAAACTAAAAAGTAAAACAGGTAATTAAATCCTTTATTTAAAAGGGTTGAAGGATAGTTTAAATAAGATAATTTCTATTTGGTTGGACAAAAAATATCATCAACTACAAACTCAAAAACACTTATTTTCCATAAAAAAAACCTCTGAAAAAATTCAAAGGTTTTTATTTTTAGTGCAATGCTTCACTTAAATCTATTTTTTCTTTACTTTTTCTTTCTCTAATGAAAAGAATAAAAGGAATACAGACTAGGAAAGCAATTCCCAAATAGAGAAATACATCCATATAAGATAATACAGTTGCCTGTTTTGTGACATTAAGATCCAGAATTTTGTAAGCTGCATTCAATGCTGCATCAGGAGTCATTCCTTTAGCAATAAAACTCGCTTTTAATCCTTGTATTCTTTGCTGTACATCAAAATCATTAGAATCGAGATGGCTTATTAAATTAAGCCTATACTTTTGGCTGGCGTTGGCAATAAATGTTGTAATTGCAGCAATCCCAAAAGATCCTCCCAATTGCCTCATCATACCTGTAAAAGCTGCACCCTGCCCTATTTCCTGACCTTTTAAAGTGCTTAAAGATAGTGAGGTTATAGGTATAAAAAGTAGTCCTAATCCCATTCCTCTTACAATAAGCATCCAAAAGAATGCATCTTTACTTGTATCGGGTGTAAGGATTTTATAACCCCAAAAACTGTAAACGAAAAATATAAATAATCCTAAAGATACCAAAATCTGCTGTTTTGCTCCTCTTGATAATAACTTACCAATAATAGGCATCATAAATGCAGTTGTTAATGCTGCAGGAATCATTAATGCACCAGATTGTAATGCCGTCCAACCCAAAATACTTTGAGTATACAAAGGGACTATAAATGTAGATCCGTACAACCCAAATCCTAAAACAAATGACATTACGGTTCCTATCCTTAAATTTCCATTCTTTAAAACCCGAAGTTCTACAATGGGGTATTTAAAGGTAAGTTCTCTCCAGAGAAACAGTATAAATCCTAAAACTGCTGTTGCGGTAAAGGTTACAATTACACCACTTTCGAACCAGTCTTCTTCATGACCTCTTTCTAAAATAAACTGTAATGAACCTACCGTTAATGCTAACAGGGCAATTCCTAACCAATCTACATCAGATACTTTTCTTTTCTCTGAAAATTTTGGACTTTTCACGAATTGAAGTGTCATTAAAGTAGCTGCAATCCCAATTGGAATATTAATGTAAAAAATATAAGGCCAACTGTAATTATCTACAATATATCCTCCCAAAGGCGGACCTAAAGTAGGACCGATAATTACTCCCAAACCGTAAATTGCCTGAGCCATACTGCGTTTTTCAACGGGATAAGACTCTGTAATTATTGTTTGTGAGGTTACCAGTAAAGCTCCGCCACCAATTCCCTGCATCAACCTGAAAAATACCAGTTCCCAGATATTGGTTGCGTTTCCGCATAAAAAGGAGAATAAAGTAAATATAATAATGGATGCTGCAAAATAATTTCGTCTTCCAAATTGCTGTGAAAGCCAGCTCGTCATAGGAACGATGATTACGTTTCCGATTGCATAGGCTGTAATTACCCATCCAACCTCAGAAAGTGTAGCTCCAAGATTACCCTTCATCTCATTAAGAGCGACATTCACAATCGTAGAATCTACGATTTCCAGCAAAGCACAAAGAATGGCAGTAATTGTAATAATTACCCTTCTTGCACCATATTCTACTAATGAATCTTGCATATTATTTTTAGTTTATTAAAAAATGTAGAGATTGAGAAATCTGAAAATCAGAAAACTTTAAATTCAACTTCTTAATTCTTTAATATTTAATTATTTAAGAGAAACTTCTGCTTTTACGTTCATTCCGGTTCTCAATTTATGAGCGATAGATTTATCAAGATTTACAAAATCTATTTTCACAGGAAGTCTCTGAACTACTTTTACAAAGTTTCCACTTGCATTATCCGGAGGCAGAATAGAAAAAGTTGATCCTGTTGCCGGAGAAAATGAGCTTACTTTACCTTCAAAATCTTGGTCTGGAAAAGCATCAATTTCAATTTTTACTTTTTGTCCTTCCACCATTTTTGAAACCTGAGTTTCTTTAAAGTTGGCAATCACCCATTTCTGATCATTTTTCACCAAAGAAAAAAGTTGGGAACCTGCCTGTAAAAATTGCCCTCTCTGAATGGGAACTTTACCCACAAAACCATCTTCAGGAGCTAAAATTACTGTATAAGAAAGATTCAGTTTTGCGTTTTCCACATCTACTTCTCTTTGCTTAGCTACAGAACCTGCAACCGAAATTTGCTGAGAACTTGCCGCTGTTTGTGAAGAAGCGATATTGGTTTGCTGTGCAATTTGGTTTTTCTGATCTACTAATACCTGTAACTGCTTGTCTGCAGATTGTTTGGCAGCTAGAGCCTGCTCGTATTGCTGTTGTGTTATGGAATGATCTTTTACTAAAATCTCATATCTTTTCAAATCCTGAGATGTTTTCCAAACATTTACTTTAGCAGCTTCAATTTGAGCATTCGCAGTTTTTACGGCAGCTTCAGAACTGCTGATATTCTGAGAAGTTGCATTGGTAGCAGACTGTGCAGAAGAAATATTACTTTT
Organism: Chryseobacterium sp. RR2-3-20; assembly: GCF_017808115.1. Classification (NCBI taxonomy): domain Bacteria; kingdom Pseudomonadati; phylum Bacteroidota; class Flavobacteriia; order Flavobacteriales; family Weeksellaceae; genus Chryseobacterium; species Chryseobacterium sp. RR2-3-20. Next base: position 3,143 of record NZ_JADQBD010000039.1, read on the forward strand.
GGCAGTTCCTAACGCGGCAACAGCTTGTTCAAGAGCCATTTTCTGATCTTTATTATCCAGAATAACCAAAGTATCTCCTTTTTTTACAAATTGATTGTCTTTTACTTTAATTTCTGAAACATAGCCTGAAATTTTAGATATTACAGGGCTCATATTCGATGCAATCTGTGCATCATCGGTTTCTTCATGATATTGACTGTAACTATATGATCTGTAACCGAAAATTCCGCCACCGATGACAACGACAGCTAAAATAATTGGAAAAACCAAACTTTTTTTCTTTTTCGGCTGTGCGTTTTGTGTATTATTATTTTCCATTTTGGATGATATTCTTTGTTTTAATTATTATTTGATTGTTAAAGTTCCTGTAGTCTGTAAAAGTTTTCTGTAAGCAAGTGCAGCATCTGCTTTAGCATTTATAACTCCAACATTGGCAGCAATCTGTGCAGCGTCTGCATCCAAGAGTTCAGTCATGGTTGCAAGACCGTTATCATATTTGTTTTTAGTAATTCTGTAATTTTCATTTGCCTGTTCTGCAGACTTTTCGAAAACGGAGATTCTTTTTTTAGAATAATCTGAATTCTGATATTCTTTATTAACTTCTAGTTTAATATTATCGTTTAATAACTCATTTGTGGCAGATAGCTGCATTTCTCTTGCTTTCGATTGTTGAAGAGAAGAGTTTTTCTTCCAAATGTTAGACAGATTATAAGAAATTCCCACTCCAAAATTTAGAGCATTATATACTGTGAGAAATTTCGGAATATCTGCTGCGATGTAACCTCCGGTTAGTGCTATTGATGGAAGATTTTCAGCTTTAGCAGCTTTAGTTCCGAGTTCGGCGGCTTTTCTCTGTTGGTCGATAGCTTGAAGATCTTTACGGTTTTGTTGTGCTTCAGAAAGATAATATGATACAGGTTTTAAATCTGAATTCTCATCAATATAATTTTCATCAACTTTCAGTTCTGTAGTTTCTGGTAGTCCTAAAAGCAAATCCATATTTATATTAGCAATATTATAATTGTTTTTAGCTTCCAGAAGTTGAAGTTCAATATTAGAAGTCTGAAGATTAGCCTTTAAACGGTCGTTTCTTGCAATGACACCATTATTTTCAAGTTTCAGAAATGTTTCGTCTCTTTTTTGTGATGCGGTAAGATTTTCCTCTAAAACTTTAATTGCCTGATTAGCTTTAAACAGATTATTATATGCCTGAGCGACATTGTACGCAATCGCAATTTTGTCATTTTCTGAACTCAATTTAGAAGCCTCCACCAAATATTTAGCAGATTGAATTCCGTATTTAATTCTTCCTCCACTGTAAACAGGAATACTAAGATTTGCAGAACCAAAAGCAACCTGATGAACTTCCGGTCCGCCCGCAGCAGAAACACCTGGTATTTTCAGATCAATGGAAGGCTTTAAAGGGAGATACATATAGCTTCCTGAAACCTTAAGTTCCGGCAATTGCCTGTTTTTAGCTTCCAAAAGATCTGCAGTTGCTTCTTCTATTTTCGCAGCATCTATTTTTAGACTTTTGCTGTTAGATATACCAAGCTGTACGGCTTCATCCAGACTCAACTGTTTAACTTCCTGCGCGTGGAAAAAATGCACTGCTCCAAAAAACAATAGAGCAATAGCGGAGTTATTTATTTTCTTCATAACCTAAAAGGTCTTTTAAAATATGTTTAATGTGTTGTGTAAGTTCTTTGTAGTAATGTTGATTGAATACTTCATCCGGCTCCTCATTTTTAAGAAATTCTTTGTACATTTCTTTAGAATTAGAGGCATAAAACAAGGTTCCGCTAATGGTAGAATGTAAAAGATAAAGAGGTGGATTTTTTTTGAAAATACCGTTGCTTATCCCTTTTTCTAAAATTTTAGAATAAATGTTCAGGAAAATAAGTTTTGTGTTTTTTAAATATTTTACAATTTTCAAGTTTTCACTATACAGCTGCTCGCGCTGCATTATTCTGTAGAAACATTTATGCTCGCGTATTCTGCTGGCAAACTTATCTACAATAATCATCATTTTCTCCCATTCATTAATATCTGTTCTTTCTAAAATATCTTTGGCAAAAAACTGTCCTTCATTGGTTCTGTATTCCACGAGTTTCTCATAAAGCTTTTCTTTAGAACCAAAATAATAAGAGATCATCGAGATATTAACATTCGCAGCTTTGGATATTTCTCTGGTAGAAGTTCCCTCAAAACCCTTTTCAGCAAAGAGTTTTTCGGCAGCAAATAAAATATTTTCTTCTTTTGAAATCATAAACTTTAATGTTTTGCGGGCGCAAAGTAACATTTTAATTTTATAAAATCAAACGTTTGATTGATTTTATTTCATTATTATTCAAAACAAAAAAACCTTCATTAAATTATGAAGGTTGTTTTTAAAATATTTTGAAAGTGGTTTCTCCAGGGATCGAACCAGGGACACACGGATTTTCAGTCCGTTGCTCTACCAACTGAGCTAAGAAACCAATTAAAACTCTGAAATTAAAACCGCCCTTTAACAGGCGGTTTTAAAAGTGGTTTCTCCAGGGATCGAACCAGGGACACACGGATTTTCAGTCCGTTGCTCTACCAACTGAGCTAAGAAACCTTACTTCTTTGTTTTAAAGTGTTGCAAAAGTAGTAAGTTTTGCTATATGAAGCAAATATTAAGCAAAGTTTTTTCAGCAAAAACAAAAACTTACTGATTTTCAGTCTGATTATTTTCCTGTTCTTTTCTTATATGCTCGCTCATCTCTTCCAAAACAGGCTTTATGGTACTTTCGGGAAGATCGCTTATACGAATATACATCAATCCATCTATTGCATCATTGAAATTTGGATCTACATTAAAGGCAATAACCTTTGCATTCTGCTTGATGTATTTTTTTATTAAAACAGGCATTCTGAGCTCTGGTTCAAGATCATCAATAAACTTATCCAGCTTATTAAGATCTGCATTCATTTCATTAAGAAAAAGAAGTTTATCTCTATCTCTCAGTTTTACTTTAAAATCGTTTTTGGGAGTAATATATTGTGCCACCGCAGAATCATAATAATTGGACCGCATAAACTCTATCATAAGAGATTTAGAAAACTCCGAAAATTTATTGGAGATACTTACTCCGCCCATTAAAAATTTATGATCCGGATTTCTTAAGCAAACATGTACAATGCCACGCCAAAGAAGAAATAAAGGAAGCGGTTTCTGCTGATATTCTTCACTTATATAAGCTCTTCCCATTTCTATAACTTTTTTGAAGAAAGGATGAATATCCTGTTCAAACTCAAATAAAGAACTCGTATAAAACCCTTTTATTCCGAATCTTTTCATTACATCTCTGCCGAGTGCCATACGGTACGCTCCAGCCAATTTTTCCGCTGAGTTATCCCACAGAAAAAGATGATGATAGTGTTGATCGTATTCGTCTAAATCGAACGGTAGATTACTGCCCTCTCCTACAGCTCTGAAAGTAAGTTCCCTTTGTCTTCCGATTTCCCTCATTACCGAAGGAATTTCGTCGTAAGGTGTAAAGTAAATTTCGTAGTTTCCGTTAGTGAAAAGCATTCTGTCTGTTCCTCTCAGTTTAGAGATATCTTTCAGAATATCTTCTTTAGGAGTTTCATCTATAATATTCTGTACAATGTTTTCTTCCTTTAAAAGAGGAAATTTTAACGACAAATTTTTAAGATTAATAGATTGGGCTAAAGATTTTCTTTTTTCATAATAAGACTTCATCATATAGACTTTGGTCTTTAAAAACTCTCCCAATTCTTCAATACTTTCCATTTCATCCATAACCTTCACAGAGATAGGACGACCTATACGGATTCTGATGGGCTTTTCTCTGTCGTTCATCATTTCTGAAGGCAACATAAGAGTCTGTAAATTGGGATGAATCTTAGCAATCTGATAAAATAAAGTACTGTTCTTGGCATGGAAATACATAGGAACTACAAGCACTTTTGCCATCCTTATAAGTTTTAATGCGGGTTTTTCCCAATCTTTATCTAAAATTTCACCATAAGGATTATTTTTATTAGAAACTTCTCCTGCCGGGAAAATGCCTACACAACCACCATTCTCCAGATGTTTAAGAGTTTCTCGCATCCCTGAAGCACTGTTTCTGATCTCCTTTCTTCCCTCAAAAGGATTTACGGGAATTACATAAGGCTCCATTGGCTTTATTTTCTCCAAAAGAAAATTTCCCATTACTTTAAAATCCGGACGAATTTCTGACAGAATTTTACACATCAGAATACCATCTATTGCACCCAGCGGATGATTAGAAACTAATATGAAAGGTCCTGTTTTGGGTATTTTTGCCAAATCTTCCTCAAAAGCGATGTAGCTTAAATTTCTTTCACGCACAAAAGAATCGAAAAAGTCTTTTCCCTTTTTATCTTTCAGTTTATCGTAAAGTCTGTTAACTTCATTTATCTTGGTAATACTCATTACGGCAGAAGCGACAGGATTTTTCAGAAAACCTATTTTACTTAGACCGGAAGCTTGTATTAAATCATTTTTCGAGATTAAGCTCATGTGTGTTTAGTCGAAATTAGTTTTATTGTGTTACCATTTGTAACGTATTTTTTGCTATTTGCTCCAATAATACGTTTTTTCCTTGGTAAAATTTGTCGATGTTATCTTTTTTTGCATTTCTTACCGTAAATAAAGATACATTTTTTACAACATCTGTTTTGAAAATTTTCTGAAGCTCTTCATTAAGTTCATCTATATTATTAAATTTATCTTCAAGGCAGAATTCTAATGATATCGCAGAATTCTGCATGAGAGAAACTTTAATTTTATATTTAGCCAGATTATTAAAAATTAAAGACATGTGATCTTCGGCAATAAATGAAAAATCTCTTGTAGAAATTTTCAGTAAAGTCTGTCCTTCTTTCAGGATATAAGATTCTTCGTTTTGATTTTTATCTGAAATTCCAACTTTAGTACCTTCTTTAGACGGATCTACAAAAGACTTCACATAAAAAGGAATATTTTTTTGTTTTAATGGCTGTAAAGTTTTAGGATGAATTACGCTTGCTCCGTAATAAGCCATTTCTATTGCCTCTTCGTAAGAAATATTAGAAAGTAAGGCAACATCATCAAATTTTCTTGGATCTCCGGTCATTACTCCCGGAACATCCTTCCAAATCGTCATTGCTTCGGCATTAAGGCAATAAGCGAAGATTGCAGCAGAATAATCTGAACCTTCCCTTCCCAAAGTTACAGTAAAATTGTTTTCATCAGAACCAATAAATCCCTGAGTAACATAACATATATCTTTGCTTAAATGAGCAATAAATTCTTCCGTTTTCTCCCAGTTTACAATACCGTCTCTGTAAGAGTTATCGGTTTTAATGTAATCTCTTGCATCCAGCCACTGGTTTTTAAACTGAATTTCATTAAGATACTCACTTACAATCTTTGTAGAAATCATTTCACCACAACTTACTACCTGATCGTAAACAAAATTATAATTAGGAGACTTATTTCTTCTTAAAAAAGAATCTATATCATCAAAAAATAGATTTATTTCCGAAAAAACTGCATGACTTTGAGGGAATAATCCTTCAGCAATTTCAATATGTTTTCGTTTTATTTTTTCAATTTCGGTTTGGTAGTTCTGTTTACTGAAGTAAAGCTCAACAACTTTTTCCAGCTCATTGGTTGTTTTGCCCATTGCAGAAATTACAAGAAGACATTTTTCAAAGCCTTGGCTTTCAAGAACCATAGATACGTTTTTTACACTTTCAGCATCTTTTACAGACGCTCCACCAAACTTAAAAATTTTCATTAAATACTTAGAAATAAAATTGTTAGAAAAAAATGAACGACAGTTTTTTACGGGTCACAAAATTATAAATTTACGCCGAGATATGAAATACCCTCTTACAGACACCACCTTAAGATTTTATTAAAATTGACAAATCTTTAAATTTCACCATTTCTTAACATAGAATCTGCATACAGTGTTTCTTAAAAAATGATAAGCTCAAGATAAAACCTACTCATAAACACCTAAAAATAAGTAAATTAAGTCTTTTGTTAATTTTTTGTTTCAAATGTAATTATTTTTACGAAATTTGGAGAAATCGTAAAAAAAGGAAAACATGTCAGAGCAGCCATTACAGACCTTAGGGGAATTTCTTATTGATAAACAGGATGACTTCCAGTATTCTACGGGAGAATTTTCTCGACTTCTGAGTGCAATAAGACTAGCTTCTAAAGTAGTAAACCGTGAAGTAAACAAAGCAGGAATTGCAGATATTATCGGGAAAGCAGGAAATGAAAACATACAGGGAGAAGAACAGCAGAAATTAGATGTAATAGCCAACGATATTTTCATTACAGCATTATCTCAAAGAGAAGTTGTGTGCGGAATTGCTTCTGAGGAAAATGATGACTTCATCGATATTAAATGTGGCGAAAACGGACACCTAAGCAAATATGTTGTTCTCATAGATCCTTTAGACGGATCCTCCAATATTGATGTAAATGTATCTGTGGGAACTATTTTCTCTATTTACAGAAGAGTAACAGAACCAGGAACTCCCGTTCAGATTGAAGATTTCTTACAAAAGGGAATCAATCAGATTGCGGCAGGATACGTTATTTATGGTTCTTCTACCATGATTGTTTATACTACCGGAAACGGAGTAAACGGCTTTACATTAGATCCTTCTTTAGGAACTTATTATCTTTCTCACCCGAATATGACTTTTCCTAAAACCGGAAAAATCTATTCTATTAACGAAGGAAACTACATTAAATTTCCTCAGGGAGTAAAGAATTATTTAAAATACTGCCAGATGGAAGAAGGAGACAGACCGTATACATCACGATATATTGGCTCATTGGTGGCAGATTTTCATAGAAATATGCTGAAAGGCGGAATTTACATCTATCCATCTTATTCTCAGGCACCTAATGGAAAACTTCGTTTATTATACGAATGCAATCCGATGGCATTTTTGGCAGAACAGGCGGGTGCTAAAGCTTCAGACGGATTCCGAAGAATTCTGGAAATTGAACCTACAGAACTTCACCAAAGAATACCTTTTTTCTGTGGTTCTGTAGAAATGGTAGAAAAAGCAGAAGAATTCATGAGAATCGACAGCGTTAAGTAATGACAGCAAAATATTACAGATATCTATTAAACTTCAAACGCCCGAGTGGAACATCTCGTGGCGTTTTGCTTGATAAAGAAACCTTTATTCTCGAAATTTCCGACAATCAAAAAAAAGGAATTGGCGAATGTGCCGTTTTCAGAGGATTAAGTTTTGATGACCAACCCGACTATGAAGAAAAATTACAGTGGCTTTGTGAGAATATTCAGCAGAAAACTGAAATTTTAAAAGAGCATTTAAAAAACTACCCTTCTATTTGGTTTGGTTACGAACAGGCAATGCTTAATTTAAAACATAGCGAAAACATATATTTTCCCAGCGAATTTACAGAAGGAAAATCGGCTATTACCATTAACGGACTTATCTGGATGGGAGATGCAGATTATATGGAAGAACAAATTCGTGAAAAACTGCAAGATGGCTTCCACTGCATCAAACTGAAAATAGGTGTCGACTGGAAATCTGAACATACAATTCTTCAAAAATTAAGAGCGAAATTTTCTAAAAATCAACTTGAGCTCCGTGTGGACGCCAATGGTGGTTTTAATAAAGAAGAAGCTAAAACAGTATTGAAACAATTAGCCAATCTAGAAATTCATTCCATAGAACAGCCCATAAAAGCTGGAAATTGGAAAGATATGGCAGAATTATGCAGTAATACGGAAACACCTATTGCACTGGACGAAGAACTAATAGGAATTTTAGATATTCAAAAGAAACAGGAGCTTCTGGAAATAATTCGTCCGCAATATATTATTCTAAAACCTGCATTAATTGGTGGATTTTCCGGCTCTGATGAATGGATTTCACTTGCAGAAAAACACAATATAGGTTGGTGGATTACCTCCGCTTTAGAAAGTAATATTGGGCTGAATGCAATTTCTCAATACACATTCACGAAGAAAAGCAATATGCCGCAAGGATTAGGTACAGGCAATTTATTTACAAATAATTTCCCCAGCACCTTACAATTACAAGGCGACAAAATTTTCTTCGAAAACGGTATTATTACAATTAGTTAAACTACTCCATCCACAAAAATTGCTTTTTTGATGTAGTCTAAAAACTCAGAAAATTTCTTTTTGAACTTTTTCATATCGACAGTTAATATTTAGTTAAATCGGTTCTGCTAAGATCGGGAAAAACATCCAAACTTGGTGAATTTTATGTGAAAAAATCTTTACTTTTTTTGCACATCTAAATTTACTAAATTTGCAAATTGTCGCTTATTGCGATTACTAAAGTGAATTTAATGGAAGAAGAAAAAAAATCACTCAATTTTATTGAGCAAATTATAGAAGATGATTTGGCAAATGGTCTTAAACAAGAAGAGATCCGTTTCCGATTTCCACCCGAACCAAATGGTTATCTCCACGTTGGTCATACTAAAGCCATCTGCATCAATTTTGGTTTGGGAGAAAAATACAATGCACCCGTAAACCTTCGTTTCGACGATACAAACCCTGAAAAAGAAGAACAGGAATTTGTAGATTCTATTATGAAAGACGTTGAATGGTTAGGATTTAAATGGGACAAAGTCTTGTATGCATCCGATTACTTCCAGCAACTTTACGACTGGGCCGTTCAGCTCATAAAAGAAGGAAAAGCGTATGTGGATGAACAGCCATCTGAAATCATTACCGAACAAAGAAAAAATCCTACAGAACCAGGCATTGAATCACCATACAGAAACCGCCCTGTTGAAGAATCTTTAGATTTATTCGAGAGAATGAAAAACGGAGAATTTGAAAGTGGCTCTATGTCTTTGCGTGCAAAAATAGATATGGTTTCGCCGAATATGAATATGCGTGATCCTGTTATGTACAGAATTTTGAATAAACCTCACCACAGAACAGGAACTGCATGGAAAATATACCCTATGTACGACTGGGCACATGGAGAATCTGATTATATTGAGCAAATTTCGCATTCTTTATGTTCTTTGGAGTTCGAAAATCACAGACCTCTTTACAACTGGTATTTGGATCAGGTTTACGAAGAAGGAAAAGTGAAAAACAAGCAGAGAGAATTTGCAAGAATGAATGTTTCTTACATGATTACTTCCAAAAGAAAACTGCAAAGATTAATTGCTGAAAATGTAGTGAACGGATGGGACGATCCGAGAATGCCTACCATTTCCGGGATGAGGAGAAAAGGCTTCACACCAACTTCTATCAGAAATTTTATTGATAAAGTGGGAGTTGCCAAAAGAGAAAATTTAATAGAACTGCAGTTATTGGAATTCTGCGTTCGTGAAGATTTAAACAAAATCGCAAAACGTGTAATGACAGTAGTGGATCCCATAAAATTAATCATTGAAAACTATCCTGAAGGACAGGAAGAATGGCTGGAAACAGAAAATAATCCTGAACAGGAGAATGCGGGAACAAGAGAAATTCCGTTTTCTAGGGAATTATACATCGAGCGTGAAGACTTTAAGGAAGAAGCGAATAATAAGTTTTTCAGATTAAAATTAGGTGGTGAAGTCCGTTTAAAATCTGCTTATATCATTAAAGGAGAGAGAGTAGAAAAAGACGAAAACGGAAATATTACAACTATTTATGCCACTTACGATGAAAAATCTAAGTCTGGAAGCGGCACAGAAGAAAGTTTGAGAAAAGTAAAAGGAACTATCCATTGGGTTTCTGCAAAACACGCTATCCCAGTAGAAGTGAGAAATTATGATAAATTGTTTACTGTAGAACAGCCTGATGCTGAAAAAGATGTAGACTTCCTTAATTTCATCAATCCGGAATCGGTAACTACCATTCAGGGGTTTGCAGAGCCGAGTTTAAAAGATGTGGCAGTTGGAGAACCTCTTCAATTTCAAAGAATTGGTTATTTCACTAAAGATCAAGACTCTACAGACACGCAATTTGTTTTCAACAGAACTGTTACTTTAAAAGATTCTTACAAGCCAGAGTAAAATTTATTGATACAATATACATCAACAGAGCTTATTATTGTAAGCTCTGTTTTTTTTATTTTAATATTTTTACTGAAATAATTATGCCTCGGCGTAATGCACTCTATATTTTCTTGTAAACAAAAAGAAGAATACATAAAATATGAAAATCCCAATCAGTAAAATCATCCATTCAGGCAAATGAAAAACTTCTGCAAAACTTTCTTTTTGAACAAATAAGATAAGCAATGATGAGCACAAATTGTTAAATCCGTGCAAAAGCATAGGCAAAAGGAGCGATTTTGTTTTATAATACACCAATCCTAAAACTGTCCCTAACAATATTCCACCAATAAACTGCCATGGATTGCCATGGATAAGACCAAATAAAAATGATGAAATCACGATAGCTTTCCAAGGTTTTACTCCATTATTAATCATTCCTTTCTGAATGATTCCCCTGAAAATAATTTCTTCGAAAATGGGCGCCATAAATACAGTCGTGATAATCATAACTGCCGGATCTTCAACTACACTCTTCATCAGATTTTCGAAAAACTGATAAAAATATCCAAAAAAAAGCCCTGTTGTAGGAATAAGTGAAGTTGTAAATTCACCAATAAGCATCATCCCAAACATCATCGGAAAAATAAGCAGATAGGTAGAAAAATTTGTTGTTGAAAAATTGAAATTCAGCTTCATTTTCGTTGAAGGTCTAACCACAAAAAAATCAAAAAAAGCAATAATCAAAGGGAAAACCAAAGCATTTCCCATCATTAAAAACCAAGGTTTCTGCGAAACATCTATTTTGAAAAAGAACTTTGCTGCCAAAACAGCAAAACCTACTATCATACTGCCTACAATATATCCTGCAAAGAGAATTAACCCTCCTACCCAATCAAAAATAAATTTCGGATATCTGCTTTTTTCCATATTTTTAAGATTACACGGCAAAGATAATTTTTTTGTGGAAAGCAAAATACCTTTTAAATGGCTTTTAAATAAAATTGGGTTGCTGAATTTTTTTCTGGTTGGTCTAAAATAATTTGATTTTCACAATCCATTAAAATTCACGATTTTTGCAAATTCAAAACAGAATATGTCAGACTTAATCAAAGAAATAGAAAAAAGAAAAACTTTTGGGATTATCTCTCACCCGGATGCCGGAAAGACCACTCTTACCGAAAAATTACTACTTTTCGGGGGAGCAATTCAGGAAGCAGGTGCAGTAAAATCTAACAAAATAAAAAAAGGGGCAACTTCCGATTTCATGGAAATTGAAAGACAGAGAGGAATATCCGTTGCAACTTCGGTTTTGGCATTTGAATACAGAGACCACAAAATAAATATTCTCGATACACCAGGACACAAAGATTTTGCAGAAGATACTTACAGAACTTTAACAGCGGTAGACTCTGTAATTGTTGTGATTGATGTTGCAAAAGGGGTTGAAGAGCAGACAGAAAAACTCGTACAGGTTTGCAGAATGAGAAACATTCCTATGCTGGTTTTTATCAATAAACTAGACCGCGAAGGAAAAGATGCATTTGATCTGCTGGATGAAGTTGAACAGAAATTAGGATTAACGGTTTGTCCGCTTTCTTTACCAATCGGTATGGGAAGCGACTTTCAGGGGATTTATAATATTTGGGAAAACAATATTCAGTTATTTCTGGAAGAGAAAAAACAAAAAGTTGGAGACTCTATTAAATTTGATGATATTAATGACCAGTCTATAGATGAAGCCATCGGTGAGAAAGCTGCATCTACACTAAGAGAAGAACTCGATCTTGTACAGTCTGTTTATCCTGAATTTAACCGTGAAGATTACATGAAAGGAGATTTGCAGCCTGTTTTCTTTGGTTCTGCCTTAAATAACTTTGGAGTTCGGGAATTGCTGGATGCTTTTATAGATATTGCTCCAATGCCACAAGCTAAAGAAAGCGATACCCGTTTGGTAAAACCAGAAGAAAATCAATTTACAGGATTTGTATTTAAAATTCACGCCAATATGGATCCTAAACATAGAGATAGATTAGCTTTCGTTAAAATTGTTTCAGGAACATTTAAGAGAAACGAAAACTATCTTCTTGTAAGAGAAGGTAAAAAGATGAAATTTTCTTCGCCCAATGCATTTTTTGCAGATAAAAAAGAAGTAGTGGATGAAAGTTTCCCGGGAGATATTGTAGGTCTTCATGATACCGGAAGTTTCCGAATTGGTGATACACTTACCGGTGGAGAAAAACTGAGCTTTAAAGGGATTCCGAGCTTCTCTCCTGAACATTTCAGATATATTAACAACAATGACCCTTTAAAAGCTAAGCAATTGGCAAAAGGAATCGACCAACTAATGGATGAAGGCGTTGCACAGTTATTTACGCTTGAAATGAATAACAGAAAGATTATAGGAACTGTTGGTGCACTTCAGTATGAAGTTATCCAATACCGTTTAGAGCACGAATATGGAGCAAAATGCACTTATGAGCCACTTTCTATACATAAAGCATGTTGGGTTGAAGCCGATGAGAAATCTGAAGAATTTAAGGAGTTTGCAAGATTAAAACAAAGATTTTTGGCAAGAGATAAATATAACCAGCTAGTATTTTTGGCAGATTCTTCTTTTACTATTCATATGACACAGGAGAAGTTCCCTAATGTAAAACTGCATTTTATCAGTGAATTTCAGAATGCATAACCATTTAATAATTGTATAAAAAAAGGCTGTTCAAATAATTTTGAACAGCCTTTTTTTATTGTGAAAATGGAGTGATCTCTTTACGATTTACTCATTACATTAAAGTTATTTCCATTTAATATTGCAGCCCATACTTGGTCTTTGAATTTCTTCCTGTGGTTCGCCAATTAAAAGATTTTCAAAAGCAATGATTAAATCTTCTCCCGTTACTTCTTTATGGTTACCCGGTCTGGAATCGTCCATTTGTCCACGATATATAAGATCCAATTTCTCATCAAAGAAAAAGAAATCTGGTGTACATGCCGCATCATACGCTTTGGCAATCGCCTGGCTTTCATCGTATAAATAAGGAAAATCGAATTTTCTTTCAATTTGAAATTCAATCATTTTTTCCGGAGAATCTGCAGGATACTTTTCTACATTATTCGCGTTTATGGCAATAAATTCTATTCCGCTTTCATTGTAGTCCTCGTATAGTTCAGTCAATTTATCAATTACATGAAGAACAAACGGGCAATGATTGCACATAAAGATTACCAAAGTGCCTTTTTCTCCTTTCAAATCGTCAAGAGATTGTAATTCGTTATTTTTGGAGGGGTTTGGAAGCTCAAAAAAAGGAGCTTTTGTTCCTAACGCTATCATATTTGAGGGAGTATTCATAATTTAAATCAATATATTAAGTTAAAATTTTATCAATTTGTTTCAATCGCAATAAATGTCTTTTTTAAACACTTATAATTACCATCTGAAAAATTTCCATTTGGGAATAATTGCCAACATTCCGAATCCTGTAAAAATAAAGAGATTCATAACGTCTGAATATAAGAATGTTGAAAGATAATAATTTTGCATAAAAAAATGTGTTAAAAGCATGATGGGAAATATCACCAACCCTTCTTTCCTATAAAAATACATGAGTACAATAGCCACAAGCATCAAAATATTTACCGAGAAAATAATGTAAAAATATCCTTTGGGAATATTGAGGATTTCATGCTGAAGATACTCGTCAAAATCAATACCTATCCCCATAAAAGTGAATAACACGAGTGATGCCAATGTAAGAATAAATCCCCATCCTTTTTTAGGATTTTCATCAAAATAGTTGTATTCTTTATATTCTTTTTCCATAATGCAAAAATAAAGAACTTATGAATGATTTCATAAGTTCTTCGGTATTTATATCGTTAAAATTGATTAAATAGAGATCGCGTTGATCAATCTGTTTTTGTCGCTCAGGAATTCTTCCATCGAAATCATACTTTCAGTTCTCATAACATCCTGAATATCGTCTATTTGATAGATAATTCTTTTTGCATCGTTTGTATTTTTCGCTCTTACCTTACAGAAAATATTATATTTTCCTGAGATAACGCTTGCTTCAATAACATTCGGAATGGTTGATAATTCTTTCAAAACCTCCTGTGTACGGTTTGATTTTGTTAAAAGAATTCCTATAAAAGCCGTGAAATGGTAATCTAATTTACCATAATCAAGGTTAAGAGATGATCCTAAAATAATACCTGCATCTTCCATTTTCTTTACCCTTACGTGGATTGTACCCGCAGAAACATCCATCTGCTTAGCAATTTCTGTAAAAGGCATTCTTGTATTTTCTACCAGAAAATCAAGAATTTTCTTGTCTATTTCGTCCAGTTGATAGTTCATATTAGTGAAATTATATTTTTCCTAAAAAATCTTTAAATTTTTTACAAAATTAAAAAAAATAATTAAACTAAAAAAATTATCTTAAATATTAACAATTATTAACATGGATGATAAAAATCATTAAAAAATTCTAACTATTTGAGCTTGTATTTTACAGAATCTGTTTTTATGACAGAACTGTCATCCTCTGACTTTTTGTCTTTTTTCTTCTTTTTGAAGAAAGAATTAAAGCTTTTACTCCAAACAATACCACCTCCATAAGCTTGATTTGCAGACCCATTGGTACCTACAGTACCCGCTCCCATACCGATATTGGTAGGCTTAGAATAACCTCTTACCACCAGTGTACCATCGTTTTTCTTAGAAATATCGTATTCTATAGAACCTTCTCCGGAGAGATAGTTATTATTGGCAGTTTCAGTTCTTGTTAAAGGTATTCCTAAACCTGTCTTAACAGTAACTCTAGGAGAAAAGTTGAAACTTACACCAGCGTTGGCTCTATCGCCAAAATTAGATAACTGATCTCCGCGTACGTAATTCAAGTCAATTTGAAACTCATTACTCAGTGTGTTCAGTACAGAACCAAGCTGTTTCAATATCATATTATATCCAGAGGATTCTGCAACTCCAACCGCATCAATATTGAAACTTCCTGTATTGGTAACATTAAATGAATTCAATAAAAGTATAGAACTGAACTGCAATACATTTTCGCCTTCAGTCTGATTGATTTTTGCAGCTAATGTTTCTTTCACCTGACTGGAAACATCTAGTGCGACAACATTAGGTGTCAATATTGGATCTTTTAAAGTATTTGTAATCTTCATTTGAAGTAGAACATTAATAGGTGGTAATTGTCCCATATTAAGATACTGACCGGCATTAGAAACTGTTTTTGTATAATTTGCAGTAATATCCAAAGCCGGTTTCATTGCATCACCATCCCATCTAATACTACTATTTTTCTGAATCTGAAAAGTTCTATTGAGAATCACTTTAGAAACAAAAGTTCCACTTTCTACCATATAAGATCCGTTCATGGCTATATTTCCCTGTCTGCTCATCTGAAATTTTAGATTTTGGGCAGCACCTTTCACACTGATATTTCCTGCATCATCTCCTATGAGAACGTTAACGGTGGTTCCTTTATCTACATCAACATTAAAATCAATATTCATATTAGAACCCGATTTTTTCTTTTCTTCTAATGTAACAATACCGTCTTTACCTTCTTTTAAGAATCTGAGCATTTTAAACTCATCAACATTAGATGTGGAACTGGAATTGAAAGTAAATGTACTTCCATTCAATGCTTTCATATTTGGAGTAGAAAGGTTTAGTGCAGAAACCGGTCCGTCCACATATAAATCTCCTTGTCCATAAACCCTTCCCCAAAACAAATCATAATCTTTTTGTGCCGTATTAAGCATCAGAAGATTATCTGCCCTCATTACTAAGTTGACTCCCATTGACGAAAGCGTTTCAAACTGAATCGCTCCGGAAATAGTTCCCTGAGAGTTGGATCGTCCGTCTTTTACACCAATGTTATTCAAAACCGCCAAACCTTTGGAAAGAGGAATAACCGTATCATCAAAAGAATAATCTACTCCTGTAAACAAAAGCTTTAATCCAAAATCTTTCAATGCAATATCCCCACTATAATCCAGGTTTTTAAAAGTTCCCTTAATTTTAAGATCTCCAGTAGCTTTTCCTCTTAAATTTCCAAAAATATTCTGTACAAACTGCTGTGTAAAAGAGAGGTCAAAATCTCTGAGTTCCGTATTCAGATCAATCGTTGGAGAAGGTGTATTATTATTTACCGTTCCGGTTAAATGTAGATTATTTCCTCCAATAATTCCTGCTGAAGCTACTTTTACGTCTACATCATATACATTTAGAGAAAAACCGTTCACTGCAGAAATGGTAACATCACCCATATCGTTCCCGTTCATCATGATATTATCTACGGTAAGATCTACCAATGGCTGCAATGTGCTTTTATCCATTTTTATTTTCACATTTCCATTAGCAATCCCTTTTATATCCATTGGGTTACCACCAGATTGCATATCAAAAATCTTTTCGATAGCAAAATTCTGTACTTCAGCATCCAAATAGAAATCTTTTGCCGACTTGAAAGTAGATTCATTAATGAGCAGCGAACTATTATCTGAAAATATTTTAAGGTTTTTAATTTCAAAATCTCCTGTGTTCTTGCGATAACTAATGTATTGATCTAAATCTGGACTTGTATCTACCGCCCATTTTGTATTGTTAAGAGTGATTTCAGTAGGTTCGAATCTGAAAACATAATCTCCGGCAGCATTGGTTGACTGATTAAAATTGATTGCATAAGATTGCATATCCTCTTCTATTTCATCCTGAGGAGATCCATATTTAAAATTAGTAGCAATTCTAAGCAAAGAATTATTCTCATTCTTCCCCGTGAGTACAAGATCTTTTAGAATATTTTTATTATACTCAAGTCTGTTAATCTTTGCATAAAGTTGTTGATCTGCATTGGCAGTATTAATTCTCACCATCATACTGTCTACCATTGCACTATCGCGGGTAATCCGAATACGGTCGTCTGTTTTATAATCGGGATTTGCCTCTGCCAAAAGTCGGTCTGCTTCAGAAATTTCTTCTTTCTTGGTCATAATATACTTCAAAGAAGCAGCGTCTAAATTAAGAATGAGATTATTAGAATTTCCATCATACTCACCTACAACCTTAGCTCCTTGTGGCAATTTAAGATCTGGTGAAAAATAGGCTACAACTCCCTGTTCCACATCAAAATCCATGTTAAAAGATTGTCCGCGATATAATTTTCTTGGTTCTGGACCTACTAAAATTTTTCCTAAACCATTTTCTACCATTCCCGCCAAATCTCCGAGGTTATATTTACCGGATATTTTACCGTTTACTGCTCCGGGAGCATTCACAACGATTGAACGGCTACCGTTTTCTAAAAATGTTTTAAGATTAGCTTTCTGAATATGATATTTTTGATCTGCTGTTGCAAGATTCACATCCGAAGCTTCCACATCCAGAGTAAGATCATTAATTCCGGACATCGCCATCTTTCCATTAACGTTTCCGCTTACGATTTGCCTACCAGATTTCCCGGTGAAATAATTCATATTAAGGTACGCCACATTGGCATCTACATTCGCCGAAATTCTTTTGGTGCTGAAATCAATTAAGCCTTTAACCGTAGCTTTTGCCTCTTCATCATTTACGGTGATAAGCCCGTTGTATTTTTTATGATCCAAAAGACCATCCAAAACCACATTATTAATTTCCTTATTCATGATTTCAATGCTAGAAATCTGAGATTTTGTACTCAGACGCATGGTATTGACATCAAAACTTTGCCCGTCTAAATTGAATTTACCAGAAATAAGCCCGACCGCTTTACTTTTAGTGATAACAGAAGTATTAAGATCATTAACTTCTGCATATCCTTTATATTTAGGCATTGTAGAGCTGTAATCTGACAGAGAAAAATTAGAAATCTTCGCCCGACCAATTCCTGTCATTAAATTACCTGAAGAAACATACACCTGTTTTGGAGTAACTCTTGCAGCTCCGTTATATTTTAGCTTACCGAAATCGTCTGCAAAATTTTTCATTTTTGAAGAAATAAAAGCCGGCATCATCGCTTTAAGATCTTTGTACGTAAAATCTGTAGAAAGATTATTGGTTTCAATTAAAAAATTACCTTTCAGCAAGTCTTTTGCTTGTAGCTTTTTAGTAGCAATATTTACATTAGGGTTTCTAATCAGGAAGTTTTCTAAAGTGAAGTTATTCAAGGGACCAGTCATTTTTCCACTTGCATTAAACGGAATAAAATTATCCCAGTTCGTTACAAAATAACTAATATCATAGCCGCTTATCTGGCTTCCCAGCTTCATATTCATGTCCCAATTTACTTTATTGGTAAAGTCTGCCCAAGAACCATTATGTAGATTAAATTTAATATCTCCCTGAAGAAGAGAATGATCGGTATTTAGCGTAAGATCTTTTAAAGCTAAAAAATCTTCTGTCATCGAAAAATCGGTAGAAAATGTTTCTACAAAGTGAGATTTACCCCATCTTTTAGTAACAAATGTAAAATTATCTATGGTTGCGTTAATGTCTGCACCATTCACTTTAACTTTTGGAGCAATTAAACTAACATTCTCTGCAGTTAACCACTTGCCTGCTTCACCAGGAGAATTCTCATTGACAATGGAAATTTTAGAATTAAGAATTTCCAGTCTAGAGTTAAGCTGAAAAGGAGGTTTTTTAGGATCACGCTTTTTACCACTATCGAAAAGTTTTGTAAATCTTATAAAATTTGAAATACTGTCCCCTTTATAGGTAATTACTCTTACATCTGCATCTTTAAGGGTAACTCCGTTAAAGCTTAAAGAATTATGCTTTCCTATATTGGATGCCAAAGAAAACCAGTCGGAATTGGCGATAAATTCTTTTGCTTTAATAAAATCCAGACCTTTATAGTCTTTAATTTTCAAACCTTTAATGGTAACATCACCGAAAAAATTAACCTCGACACTTTCGGTGGACATATCTGCTTTAAAATCTCTATTAACCAACTGCAAAGCCTGATCTGCCGCCCATCTTTTGGTAACCGGCAAATTAATGGCAATAAAAACAAGAATAACAATAGATAAAAGAGTCCAGAAAAGAATAAGTAACAATTTTGCCCACCAAGAATAACTTACGAAATCTTTAGCCGCCTGTTTACCAAATTCCTGAGCTGTATCTATGGGATGGTTTATTGCATCCGAAGCAAGTTCCGCAGCCTCTTTTACTGTTTCCTGAACGTTATCCACAGTTTTCTGAACCTGATTTCCCAGGTTTTCGGCTACCGATTTTTTATTCTCATTTTCGTTATTATTCTCTAACTTTGCCATTATTATGAGCGACTCTATAATTTTAGGTATCGAATCATCTTGCGATGACACTTCAGCAGCTATTATCCAGGGGAATTCTATTCTTTCTAATATCGCAGCCAACCAGGAAATCCACAAAGAATATGGTGGCGTAGTTCCCGAGCTTGCTTCTCGTGCACATCAGCAGAATATTATTCCTGTTGTTGAAAAATCTATACTCCAAGCAAATATACAACAAAATGCAATTTCAGCCATAGGCTTCACAAGAGGTCCCGGACTTTTGGGATCTTTACTTGTGGGAACATCTTTTGCAAAATCACTCGCCATGAGCCTTAATGTACCTTTAATAGAAGTAAATCATCTTCAGGCTCATATTTTGGCACACTTCATCGACGATGCAAATCCTGTGCCTCCAAAATTTCCTTTTTTATGCCTAACGGTAAGTGGCGGTCATACGATGATTGTGCTTGTGAAAGATTATTTCGATATGGAAATAATTGGCAAAACAACCGATGATGCTGCCGGAGAAGCGTTCGACAAAATTGGAAAAATATTTAACTTAGATTATCCCGCTGGTCCTATCATAGACCGTTTAGCAAAAGAAGGCAATCCGGATGCATTTAAATTTAATAAGCCTAAATTAGAGAATTACGATTATTCTTTCAGCGGAATTAAAACATCGGTTCTTTATTTCATTCAGAAAGAATTAAAGAAAAACCCTGACTTTATTAAGGAGAATATGAATGATTTGTGTGCTTCGGTTCAGAAATGCATTATTGAAATTTTAATGAATAAGCTGGAAAAAGCAGCAAAAGACCTACATATTAACGAAGTTGCCATTGCAGGAGGTGTTTCTGCCAATTCTGAACTAAGAAAGGTAATGCAGAACAACGAAAAAAGATTAGGCTGGAATATTTATATCCCAAAATTTGAATATACCACAGACAATGCTGCAATGATCGCCATGGTGGCAAAACTGAAATTCGAAAGAGGTGAATTTACAGATTTAAAAACCAGTGCCATCTCCAAATACGATTTGTAATGAAGATTCTTTTAGAAGAAAAAATACTCGGAAAACAGTCTAAAAAAAACTCCAAATATTATTGGGTTTTAGAAACAATAACAGGAAAAAATGATGCTTCAACAGAATTTGATGAAGATGATTTTCAAATGATGAGTTCGGAAACGGGTTTTATTCAAAATATAAAGGAAGAAATTATCGAGAAAATTAATGCTGAAAATGTTTTCAATTTTGATTTTGAACCAAAAGAGGGAGATTACTTATCCATCAAAAATAATTTAAGAAAAAAGGAATACTTGAATTTAATATTCATGAATAATCTTTGGGTTGAAGAAATCTATATGTGTTCTTACAGAGATTGCGAAGGTGATGTTTATACAACATTAAAAACGGGTGTAGCTTTTATAAGCGAAAACGAAATTATATTTTAAAAAACAACCATTTTTTCTATGAAACTTTTTTTTGGAGAAATACATAACGGAAAAGCAATCATCAACGATGAAGAGCAGCAGCATATTATAAAAGTTCTGCGCATGAAAGATGGCGAAGAAATTCATGTAACCGACGGAAAAGGAAATATTGCTTCCGGAACATTACTCATTGAAGGAAAAAAAGCTGGAATTACAGTTTCTGAAATTAAAAATGAAACTCCAAATTTCACTCCAAAGCTTCACATTGCCATTGCTCCAACCAAAAATATAGACAGAATTGAATTTTTTGTAGAAAAAGCCGTAGAAATGGGTATTTCTGAAATCACGATTTTTCATACCGAAAAAACGGAGAGAAAAAACATCAACATAGATAAAATCAGAAAGCAGGCAATTGCAGCATCAAAGCAAAGCTTAAGATTTCATTTTCCTGTTATTAATGATTTAACCAAAATTCAGGATTTTCTAAAAACCACCAACTCTGAAACTACTTTTGTCGCTCATTGCAACGAAAATTTAGAGAGAATTAACTTGAATAAAATTCCACAATTAGAAAACTATACTTTTCTCATTGGTCCGGAAGGCGATTTTTCGGATAAAGAAATTCAGTTTTTAGCAGAAAAAGGAATTAAAGCCGTTTCTTTAGGAAACCAAAGATTAAGAACCGAAACTGCGGGAGTATTTGTAGCAGCATGGAACTACAACAAGATGATTTAAGCAAAATTAAGATGATGATCTCTTAAATATTTTTCAAAAATCTGTTCTCCGCTTCGCATAGAATTTACTGCCCAACGGATTTTCATTCGCAAGAGTTTTTCTTCGTTTAGTTTATAATCAATATTAGATTTTATCAGCTTCTGTTTCAGTTCGTACATACAGATTGAGGCTGCCACAGAAACATTAAAACTTCTGGTGAAACCATACATAGGAATTGCCAGTGTTTCATCTGCAAAATCTAAAATTTCTTCAGAAACGCCTTGCATTTCGGTACCGAAAACCAAAGCAATGGGTTCGGTAATTTCGTATTCCGGTAAAAATTTAGCATTATTTTCTAAAGAAACTGCTACCATTTTATATCCTCTGTCTTTTATTTTTTGAAAAGACTCTAAATTTCTCGGCATTTTTTCTACTTCCACCCACGTATCTGCGCCTTTGGTCACTCTTAAATTGGGCTCAAAACTATACTCTTCCTGCAAAGCGACCACTTTATGAAAACCACATGCTTCCACAGAACGCACGATTGCCGCTGCATTTCTGAACTGGTAAATATCTTCAATAACAGGAAGTATAAAATCTGAACTTTCCGGGGCGAAATGTTGAATTTTTCTTAATCTTTCTTCCGTTAAAAATTGTTGTAAATACTCGTAAGTTTTCTCTAAATCTTTCATCTTCTTTCAAATCTTTGCAAATTAACGTAATTTTGAAATTCTAAGAAAAGTTTACATGAAAAGAAAAGTCTTGTTGATTTATACCGGCGGAACCATTGGTATGGAAAAAGATTACGAAACAGGAAGCCTGCGTGCTTTTGATTTTGGAAATATTTTTGAAAAAATGCCGGAAATGAGACTTATGGAATGTGAAGTATTTGTACATCCTTTTGCAAAACCATTAGATTCGTCTGATATGGGACCAGAAGAATGGCGAATGATTGCCCGTCTTATTTTCGAAAATTATAAAGAATACGACGGATTTTTAATCCTTCACGGTACAGATACAATGTCTTATACGGCTTCTGCACTTAGTTTTATGCTGAAAGGTCTTACAAAACCGGTAATTCTTACAGGCTCTCAATTACCCATAGGAGATTTAAGAACCGATGCAAAAGAAAATCTTTTAACAAGTCTTTATTACGCCAGTCTGTACGAAAATAATGAAGCGGTTATTCAGGAAGTAGCCATTTATTTTGAATACAAATTACTCCGCGGAAATCGCACTTTAAAGTATTCTGCAGAGTATTTCGATGCATATTCTAGTCCGAACTACCCTATTCTCGGGCAATCCGGAGTACATCTAAACATTAATAAAGACAATCTTTTAAGAAATACAAATAAAGAAAGTTTTTATATTGATGAACACCTTTCGGAAGATGTCCTATTTTGGAGAATTTTCCCCGGTATGAAGCTCAATCACTTTAAAGAAATCTCCCAAATGAAAGTATTGATTTTACAGGTTTTCGGTTCGGGAACGATTTTCAGCAGCGAAAAAACATTGGAAACTTTACAGCAAATAAGAGATAACGGAACCGAAATCGTGGTAGTAAGCCAGTGTATTTCAGGAGGAATTACTTTCGGAAAGTATGAAAACAGTAATATTTTCTCAAAAATCGGTGCCATAAGCGGAACAGATATTACCGCAGAATCTGCAATTACCAAAGCGATGCACCTTATGGACAATCCCAATTACAAAGGAACTTTTGCAGAAAATTTCTCTAAAAATATTTGTGGAGAAATAAGCAATTAACAGATAATTAAAGACTTTATTTTCAAAATCTAATTTTAATCTAAAATTTCAAATATTTCAATATTCAGGAAACTGAGAATAGAGGATTAATTATGACTTTAAGAAGTGAAAAAGTAAAAAACTATTTATTGAATAATTTTTGAACAGAGAGTCCCATTTGCTTTGTTTTATTCGAAAAAATAACCTATTTTTGCAGTCTTCTAACAAAGAGAGGTGTCCGAGTGGTTGAAGGAGCTACCCTGGAAAGGTAGTATACGGGTAACTGTATCGAGGGTTCGAATCCCTTCCTCTCTGCAAAAAGCCACTTCACAAAATTGTGAGGTGGCTTTGTAATTTTAAATTATTACAAAATGCCAAACATATCAAACAGAGCACAGAATATGCCGGCTTCACCGGTGAGAAAACTCGTTCCTTTCGCTTTACAAGCAAAACAGAGAGGTACCAAAGTGTATCACCTCAACATCGGTCAGCCAGACATTGAAACACCAGAAACTGCGCTAAACGCTCTTAAAAATATTGATTTAAAAGTTTTAGAATACGCTCTTTCTGAGGGGAATATAGAGTACAGAAAGGCGCTTACAGAATATTACCATTCTTTAGGTTTTGCAGATCTTACACCCGATAATTTTATTGTTACCAACGGAGGATCCGAAGCACTTAATTTTGCCATCTCTACATTATGTGATGATGGTGATGAAGTTATCATCCCAGAACCTTATTATGCCAATTATAATGGATTTACCAGTACATTCAATGTAAATGTAGTAGCCATTCCATCTTCTATTGATACCGGATTTGCTTTACCTCCGATTGAAGAATTTGAGAAAAAAATTACGCCAAGAACTAGAGCTATCGTTATTTGCAACCCCGGAAACCCGACCGGCTATCTTTACACCCGAGAAGAGCTTCAGAAATTAGCAGAAATCGCTTTGAAATACGATATCGTCATTATTTCAGATGAAGTTTACAGAGAATATGTGTATGATGGAAAACAGCAGATTTCTATGCTTGCATTTCCTGAACTAAGCGAAAACTGCATTATAATAGATTCAGAATCAAAAAGATATTCTATGTGCGGCGTAAGAATCGGATGCATGATTACCCGTTCTAAGAAAATTCGTGATGCAGCTATGCTTTTTGCTCAGGCAAGATTAAGCCCTGTACTTTTGGGGCAGATTGCCGCTACAGCTGCCCATCAAAACGATGGCGCATACATCCGATCTGTAAGAGAAGAATACACCCACAGAAGAAATGTTTTGGTAGATTTATTAAATTCTATCCCCGGAGTAATTTGCCCGAAACCTAAAGGTGCATTTTATTGTGTTGCCGAACTTCCTGTAGATGATACAGAGAAATTTGCACAATGGCTTTTGGAGAAATATACTCTTAACAACGAAACCATTATGGTAGCTCCTGCTGGTGGATTTTACAGCGATCCTGAACTGGGCAAAAAACAGGTAAGAATTGCTTATGTTCTTAAAGAAGAAGATTTAAGAAAAAGTGTAGAAATTCTTAGAAATGCACTGGAAAAATATAAATTAGATTTCAACATCTAAAAAATAAATAATAATGTCAGCAGTAAAAATAATCAGTTCGAAAAGTTTTTTTCTAACATTTTTACTGCTGATTTTTCTTTCCTGTGATTATAAAAAAGGCGATACGCAAAACACAGACGAAGAAAAAATAGAAGTAATGACTCTTTCTCATATTGGTGGAGAAAACGGCTTCTATGAAATTATCAAAATTAAAAAGGACTCTATTTTTTTTGATAGTGGAACATCAAAACCAAGCAAAAACAACAATTGGAAAAATGCCCTAAGCAAAGATGACTGGCAATTATTATCCTCATCTATTAAAATAAAAAACTTAGACAGTATCCGCAGTTCTCCAAGCATTCAGCATCTCGACGGAATAGACGAAACTCTCATTATAAAAACCAGCAAAAAATCTCACATTTTCGTTAATTCTTATAATGACATCCACTATAATCAGATTGAAATCCTCAAGAACAGACTGAATAATATTATTTCCAAAAAACAACTTTCAACCGTAAAAAAATCTCAGAAATAATGCAGAAAAATTTCTCACTGAAACCTTACAATACTTTCGGAGTAGATGCCAATGCAGAATATTTTGTTGAAGCCAATTCTGTAGATGAATTAACTGCCGCTCTCCAATATGCTCAATCGCAAAACCTTCCGGTTCTTTTTCTTGGTGGTGGAAGCAATATTTTATTGACAAAAAATTTTGAAGGTGTAGCAATCAAACTCAATTTAAAAGGAATTTCGGAAAAGATTTTGAATGAGAATGAAATTTCTGTAACCGCAAAATCCGGCGAAAACTGGCACGAATTCGTGTTATATTGTTTGAATAAAAACTACGGCGGATTAGAAAACCTATCCCTAATTCCGGGAAATGTAGGAACTTCTCCAATGCAGAATATTGGTGCTTATGGAACCGAAATTAAAGATGTTTTTACCGAATGCAAGGTTTTAAACCGAAAAACTTTCGAAATAGAAGTTTTTGATCTCGCAAAATGCCGTTTCGGGTACAGAGATTCTATTTTTAAGCAAGAAGGAAAAGATAAATATGTTATTTTGGAAGTGAGTTTTAAATTAACCACTCAAAACCATCTTATTAAAACAGAATATGGAGCCATAAAGACCGAATTAAATAATTTGGGAATTGAAAATCCTACCATTCAGGATGTTTCTAAGGCAGTTATTAATATTCGCCAAAGTAAATTACCCGATCCTAAAAAAATGGGGAATGCTGGAAGTTTTTTCAAAAATCCAACCATCCCATTGCAACAATTTGAAAAATTACAACAGCAATTTGAAAACATTCAGGGATATCCAAACGGTGATTCTGTAAAAGTTCCCGCAGGATGGCTTATTGAGCAATGCGGCTGGAAAGGAAAGCAAATTGGCAACGTCGCTTCACACCAATTACAGGCATTAGTCATTGTAAATGCAACAGGAAATGCAACCGGAAAAGAAATTTTCGATTTTTCTACAATGATTATTGATTCTGTGAAAGAGAAATTCGGGATTGAACTGGAAAGAGAAGTGAATATTCTTTAAAACAAGAATTATTCATTTAAAAATATGCTTAAACCTAATAGCGATTCTTTACTGAAGAATTTTTAATTTGTACATAAAACCTATTGGTTCTGTAATTTTCCAGCCTCCATAATGTTTAGAATTATACTGAAAGGTAAAGGTATTTGGTGAAGATTGAAAATAAATAGCATTAACATTATTTTTACTGTACTTTAGGTTGAATGAAAGTACAAATCCATTTTCAGGATACTTAATAATTCTTGGCAATAGAATTGTCCATTTATTCTTCTTTATATTTGAATAATTTTCTGTAAAAGTCAGAATAGGGTTATTACTATCGGGAAAATTATTAATAACTGGCAATAATCATATTTCTAATATTGTTTCATCATCTTTAAGATCAGCAATGATTTTTGGATATAAGGTTATCGATTTAATAGACACTATCCCGTAAAGTGTGTAAGTAGAAAAGTTAGGCTTGGATTTTATAATCTGAGCCTTTTTTCAAAAATAAGCATAAATTGGTTTAAAACCAA